>JBHJGY010000036.1:0-15729 GCA_050331335.1 Pikeienuella sp. | reverse complement strand
CCTTTGTCGCGGTTTGACACAAGAGGCCTTGGCGGATGTGATCGGCAATCCGGAGACGGTGTTGCCGCCCGGGCTCTTTGTCGAGATCTGCTGGCCCACGGGCTCTCCCTGGCTCGCTGCGTTCATCGAGCGGCTGGGGCGTGAGCGTTGGGAGCGTAGGAGCGCCGAAGATAAAGCCCGCTTCGAATGCGCCGACGGGACGGCGCCGCAGAAGATCTGGGGCCACGGCACCCGGCGCGAGATGATCGGGCCGGACGATCTCGTGGGCGCACCCCCGCCCGAGGACTGAGCGGAGCCGCGAGGCTTGCGCCGAAGCCGCGCGGCGCTTAGGGGACGGCCAACCGCTCCGGAGCCCGCGCCCCATGCCCAAGATCCTCTTCGTCCATTCCAATTTCCCCGCGCAGTTCGGCTTTCTCGGCACCCGTCTCGCCCAGGCCGGCTGGGATGTCACCTTCGCCACCGCGCGCAAGGAGGCGGCGTCGGATGTGATGCGGATCCTGCCCTTGCAGGAGGGGCGCGAGATCACCCATGGCCTGCACCCCTATCTCGCCAATACCGAGCGCGCGGTGATCAAGGGCCAGACGGCGGCGCGGGTCTTCCTCGCGGCGCGGGCGAAGGGCTATCGGCCGGACATCGTGATGGCCCATTCCGGCTGGGGGGTCGGGCTTTTCGCCAAGGATGTCTGGCCGGAGGCGGTCTTCGTTCCCTATGCGGAGTGGTGGTACAATTACCCCCCGGTCGATGCGAGCTTTCTGAGCGATTTCGAGCCCAACGAGGACAACCGGCTGCGCCAGCGGATCAGGAACGCGCCTCTGATGATCGATCTCGTCACCGCGGATGCAGCGCTCGTGCCGACCGAGTTCCAGGCAGCGCAGTTCCCGGCCGCCCTGCGCCCGCAGCTTACGGTGATCCATGACGGCGTGGACACCGACGCCCACGCGCCGGCGCCTCAGCGGCCCGCGCAAGCGGGGGGCGTGGCGCTGGCGGGCATGGCGGAGATCGTCACCTACGCCACGCGCGGGATGGAGCCGCAGCGGGGCTTCCCCGAATTCATGCGGGCGCTCGCGATCCTCCTCGCCACGCGGCCGAACCTGCATGCGTTGATCGTCGGCGAGGACAGGGTGGCCTATGGGCGCAAGCTGCCGGACGGCGACAGCTGGAAAACCCGAATGCTTGCCGAGCTGGACCTCGATCTCACACGGGTTCACTTCACCGGGCATCTGTCGCGGGGCGAGTATCTCAAGGTGCTGCAGGCGTCCGATGCCCATGTGTATCTCACCGTCCCCTTCGTGCTGTCCTGGTCGATGCTGGAAGCGATGAGCGTGGGCTGCCCCCTGGTCGCGGCCGATGTGGCACCGGTGCGCGAGTTCGCAACCGCGGGCGAGACGGCCCGGCTGGTGGATTTCCATGCCCCCCCGGCGATCGCCGGAGCGGTGTCGGCGTTGCTCGACGATCGCGCAGAGGCCCGTCACCTCGGACAGGCAGCGCGGCGGCTGATCGTCGAGCGTTATGGGTTGGATCGGGTCTTTGCCGAGAAGAAGCGCTGGCTCGAAGGGCTGATGGCCGGATGAGCCCAGCGCGCGGCGCCGGCCCGATGTCGCCGTGGCGTTGACAGCCCTTTGAGCGATCCGCCATAAGGCGAGTGTCGCCCCATGGCACGCCGCCACGGGGCGTTTGTCGTTAGACCGTCCGGGCGTCTGCCGCCCGCCACTGGCCCGCCGGATCCGTCCGGCATGCGACAGGATGGAGCGAGAACCGGTGATCTCGCCCCTCATGCCGACCTATGCCCGGGCACCGCTCGCCTTCGAGCGGGGCGAGGGGGCTTGGCTCATCGCGACAGACGGCACCAAGTATCTCGATTTCGGTGCCGGCATCGCGGTGTGCGCCCTCGGCCATGCCCATCCCAAACTCGTGGCCGCGCTGGAGGCCCAAACGCGACGCGTGTGGCATGTGTCGAACCTCTACGAGATCCCCGAGCAACGACGTCTCGCCGAGCGTCTGGTGGCCAAGACCTTTGCGGACACCGTGTTCTTCACCAATTCCGGGACCGAGGCGGCGGAGCTTGCGATCAAGATGGCGCGGCGCTGGGGCCACGAACGCGGCCGGCACCGGATCATTGCATTCGAGGGCGCGTTTCACGGCAGATCGACCGCGGCCATTGCCGCGGCGGGCTCTGAGAAGCTCACCGGTGGGTTCGGGCCGCTGATGCCGGGGTTCGACCACCTCGCCTGGGGCGATCACGGCGCGCTGGAGCCTGCGGTCACCGAGGAGACCGTCGCCGTGATGATCGAGCCGATCCAGGGCGAAGGCGGCATCCGGACGCTGCCGACCGAGTGTCTGCGGGGGCTGCGCGCTTTCTGCGACCAGAAGGGGCTGCTGCTGATCCTCGACGAGGTGCAGTGCGGCATGGGGCGCACCGGCCATCTCTTCGCGCATGAGTCGGCCGGGATCGCGCCGGATATCATGATGGTGGCGAAGGGGATCGGCGGCGGTTTCCCATTGGGTGCCGTGCTGGCCACAGAAGCCGCCGCTGCCCCCATGACCGCCGGGACCCATGGCAGCACCTATGGCGGCAACCCGCTGGGCTGCGCGGTGGGCGACGCTGTGCTCTGCGAGATCGCAGAGCCGGATTTCCTCGAAGCTGTCCGCGCGAAGGGCCGGCTGCTGTCCCAGCACCTTGCCGAGCTCGCCGATGCCCATCCTCATGTGATCGCGGAGATCCGCGGGGTGGGCCTGATGCGGGGCCTGCGCATCGTCGACGGCCTTGCGGCACCGGATTTCGTGGCCCGCGCGCGCGATGTCGGGCTGATCACGATCCCCGCAGCGGAGAATGTCGTGCGCCTCCTGCCGGCACTGAATATCTCCGAGGAGGACCTTGCCGAAGGCGTCCGGCGGCTCAATGCTGCAGCCGGTGCGATGAGGGCCGCCGCATGAAGGGCGCGACGATGGCGGCACTGCGCGGGCGGCATTTCCTCGACCTCGACGAGATCCCGGCGGCGGAGCTTCGCGCGATCTTGGACGATGCAGCCCGCATCAAGGCAGCCCGCAACGGCGCGCCGAAGCTCGTGCGCGACGCAGATCAGCCGCTCGCCAACCGGATCGTTGCGCTGATCTTCGAGAAGCCCTCGACACGCACGCGGATCTCCTTCGATGTGGGCGTGCGCCAGATGGGCGGCGAGACGATGATCCTGTCCGGCGGCGAGATGCAGCTCGGCCATGGCGAGACCGTGGGCGATACTGGCCGGGTGCTGTCGCGCTATGTCGATGCCGTGATGATCCGGACCTTCCAGGACACGACGCTGCGGGAGCTTGCGGCGAGCTCTACGGTGCCGGTAATCAACGGCCTGACCAACCGCTCCCATCCCTGCCAGATCATGGCCGATGTGATGACCTTCGAGGAGCATGTGGGCCCCATCGCGGGCGCCAAGATCCTCTGGTGCGGCGACGGCAACAATGTCTGCCATTCTTGGATCCAGGCCGCGGCCGCCTTCGGCTTCGAGTTCTGGGTGGCGGGTCCTGAAACGCTCGCGCCGGACCCCGGGGTGGTCGAAGCCGCCAGGGCCCGCGGCGCGCGCATCGAGGTGACCCGGGATCTGGATGCGGCGGTGCGAGGCGCCCAGGCTGTGGTCACCGACACTTGGCTGTCGATGCATGACGACGTCACAGCCCGAGACCGCCGTCACAATCAGCTTGCCCCTTATCAGGTCACTTCCGATTTGATGGACAAGGCCGAGACCGGCGCCGTTTTCATGCATTGCCTGCCGGCGCATCGGGAGGAAGAGGTGACCTCCGAGGTGTTCGACGGGCCCCGCTCGGTGGTCTTCGACGAGGCCGAGAACCGCCTCCATGTGCAGAAAGGGATCCTCCGCTGGTGCCTTTCTTGAAGGCCCGCGGTGTGCCGTCAGCCGCCCGGCAGGGAGAGGCGGACGGCAAGCCCGCCCAAAGCGCTGTCGCCAAGACTGAGGCTGCCGCCATAGAGCTCGACCAGATCTGCGAGGATCGCAAGACCCAACCCGTGCCCCGGTGTGCTTTCGTCGAGCCGGCGGCCGCGCTCGAGGATCGCGGCCCGCTCGGCTGCGGGGATGCCTGGCCCGTCATCTTCGATGTCGATTTCGAGGCGTCCATCCGCCGCCCGCACATGGACAGTCACCAGCTGTCGCGCCCATTTCGCGGCGTTATCGAGCGGGTTGCCGAGGATCTCGTATAGATCCGCCGCATCGCCCCGGAACACGGCACCGGGGGTCACCTCTCGGCGGATCTCCAAGGGCCGGCCAACGCGCCCATGGGCAAGCGCATCGGCCAACTCCGCCAAGCACGGCGCGACGGCGACCCGCGCATGCGGCATGCCGCCAGCTGCGCTGCGCCCCAGATGCCGTGCAAGCGAGCGCCCGATCCGGTCGGCCTGTCGGGCAAGCGCTTCAGCGGGCTCTGGCTCCAGCCGCTCCGCCTCTTGCCGAATGACCGAGAGTGGCGTCTTGATCGCATGGGCGAGGTCCGCCGAGAGACCGCGGGCATGGGCGATGAGCCGTTCCGTGTGCCGGCTTAGCGCATCGATCTCGGCGGCGATCGGTGCGATCTCCCGGGGCCAGGCACGGGCGGCGGGCACCTCGCCCTGTCGCATCAAGGCGATCTGGCCGCGCAGTTCCCCAAGCGGGCGTAACCCGATCCAGAGCGCAGCGCTTGCGGTTGCCACGATGCCAAGCGACAAAAGCCCCAGCGCGATCAGAACGGCTGCCCGGAATTGACCGACCGCCCGCTCGATTTCCGCCTCGGGGCGGGCAATCGCGAAGGTAAGGCGGGTGCGGTGGAAACGCGGTGCAACGGCGCGCGACAGTCCGCGCAGGCGCCGCCCGTCCACCGCACGAAACACCCCCAAGCGTCCCACCGGGGCAGCAAGCACCGGCGCCCCGGGTGCAGGGCCTAAGGAGAGCGACTGGGCCAGCACCGTCTCGCCGCGGCGGATCTGCCAGCCCCACCCGGAAAACGGCCGCTGGAAGCGCGCTCCGGGCAAGGTGCCGGAGAGCCTAACCTGGCCCATTCGGTCGATCCGGGTGAGCGCGACGAGCTCGACCAACTGGTCGCGCAGCTCCGTCTCCGCCTCCCGCACCAGATGCTCGCGGAACAGTCCGATCAGCACCACCGCCGCGACCGCCACGGTCAGGCCGCAGAGGAGGCCCGCCGCAAGCAGGAGCCGGCCGAGGAGCGACAACGGCGCACGCGCGCGATGCGGGCGGGCGCGCCGCGGATCAGCCGATCCGGTAGCCATGGCCACGGCTCGTCTCGACAATGCCCGCGCCGATCTTCTTGCGCAAACGGGCGATGGTGACCTCAACGGTGTTCAGGTCCCGCTCAACATCCTGATTATAGATGTGTTCGGCCAGCTCCGCCTTGGACACCACGCGGCCGCGATTGACCGCGAGATAGGCGAGCGCGCGGTACTCGTTCGGCGTGAGGGCGAGAGGCGCACCGTGGCGCGCAACGGTTCGGGCCGACAGATCGATCTCCAACGCGCCGAGACACAGATAGGGGTCGGCTTGGCGCCCCGTTCGACGGATCAGCGCCTCGATCCGAGCATGCAGCTCTTCGGTTGCAAAAGGTTTGCCGAGATAGTCGTCGGCGCCGGCGCGCAGACCGATCACCCGGTCGCGCCAGCGGCCCCGCGCGGTGAGCACGAGGACGGGCATGAGGTTGCCGGCGCCACGCAGCGCCTCCAGCACCGAGAGACCGTCGAGCCGCGGCAATCCGAGATCGAGGATCATCGCCCCATACCGCCCGGTCTCGGCCAGATGCAACGCGGTCTCGCCCTCGGTCGCTTCGTCGACGAGATACTGCGCAGCGGTGAGGCTGCGCACGAGGCCGCGGCGCAGGTCGTCGTCGTCCTCCGCGAGCAGGAGCCGCATCAGTCACTGTCCCTATGTTCGTCGTAGATGTCCTCGAGCACCCCCAGGAGGAACTCCAAGGCTTCGTCGTCGCCGCGGATCAGTCGGAGTTCCGGTGGCGGATCTTCGATCCGGTAGGGCGGCACGTAAATTTCGCTGTCATCGGAGAACGTCACCCGCCGGGTTGGCCAATGGGTCGGGGCCTTTGCAAGCGGGATTTCATCGCGGTCGAAGACGATGTTTGCCTCGGTCAGGGCCGCTGGCCGGATCCCGATGAGCACCACCGTCCAGTCCGAGGCCGCACCGCCGATGTCGATCAGGGTGGCCCGGCGGCCGTCATGCCGGTCGGGACGCGCGGCGCGCCGGATGTCCGCCATGGAACGCAGGGTTCCGAACCCGTCGACGACCCGCGCGAACTCGCCGAGATCTAGGAAGTCTTCCGAAGGGTCGAAATCGATGATCACATCACTGCCGGGGGTCACGACGAAAACATCGGGCCCGGGGCCGCCCAACATCCGATCGTCCGACCAGCCGCCCTCGATCAGATCCGCCGTCTCGCGCCCGTCGAGTTCGAAATACACCGGGAAAAGCTCGTCCTCCTCTTCCTCTGGCTCCACCAGGAGACGACCGGCGAAGCGCTCCTCCAGGGTGCGCGCATCGAAGAGCAGCGCGGCGATCTCGTCGCCGTCGGTCAGGACCTCGACCACCCAGGTCTCGCGGCAAGGGCGGGTCGGGCTAACCAACAGCTCAACCCCGAGCACGGTGAACTCGTCATAGTGCTCGAGCCGCTCCGCCAGCGCGGTGAAAGACTTCACCTCACCGCCAGGGCACTCCACCTCGGCGCCGGCATCCGGTGCCCCTATCGCAGCGCCAATTGCCAGAACAACGACCCGCGCTATGCGGCCCGCGTTTCGGGTCAGAACGCAGACCCAATACCGCCCGGAGGGCGCATTGCGCATCCCTCGCCTCCGTCACCACCCTGTCTCTCACCGCCCAAGAACTAGCGCGGGCTTGCTGTCAATACGCTGACAGCCGGCGTCAGCGTTCGCTCAGCCACGAAGACGTAAGTTGCAGCCTATGATGTCGCGCAACCTTAGAGGAAGTCATGCGAGAGATGGAGAGCCCTGCCAGCGGTGGGATGAGCGATATGGCCGAGATGCCGGGTGTGCACGAAACGCCCGGGATGGATGAGATGCCCAGCCACGGCATGTCAGAGATGACCGGCACAATGGGCATGATGGGAATGATGCCGTCGATGGCGCTTGTGCCCGTAGATGAGGCCACGCATACGGCCGTTGCCTCCGGTGATTGGAGCGATCCAGCGGTTTGGGGCGGCAATGTCCCGAATGACGGCGCGCGGGTTGTCATCCCCGACGGCGTCGCCGTGACCGTGGACGGCGTTCTCGCGCCGGAGATCAAGACCCTGCGGATCGACGGCCTGCTCGACTTCGCCACCGACCGGGACACCGAGCTGAAGGTCGACACTGTGGTCTCCTCGATGACCGGCGAGCTCCGTGTCGGCACCGCGGCGGCCCCCATCGATCCGGATGTGACGGCGAAGATCACCATCGCCGATGACGGTCCGATCGACCGCGATTGGGACCCCACGCTTGTGAGCCGCGGCCTGCTTCTCCATGGCAACACCGAAATGCACGGCGCGGAGAAGACCGGCTTCCTCGCACTGGCCGAACAGCCGTTCGCAGGCGCCACCACGCTGACCCTCGTGAGCGTCCCGACGGGCTGGCGGGTCGGCGACGAAATCGCCGTGGCGGGCACCGATCCCGCCGACCCTGCCTCCGACGAGGTGGTGACCATCACCGCAATCGATGGCGCAACCGTCACGATCGACCGCGAGCTGAACCGCGACCATGTGGCTCCGCGCGCCGATCTCGAGGTCCATGTGGCCAATCTCTCGCGCAACATCGAGATCACCTCGGAAAACGAGGGCGCGCTCCAGCGCGGGCACATCATGTTCATGCACACCAACGATGTGGACATGTCCTATGTCGCTGTGCAGGGCCTCGGGCGCACCGACAAGCAGGCAGGTGTCGACGACTGGGTGCTCGAGACCGGCAACGAGACCTCGATCGGGCCGGACAATATCGAAGTCGAAGAGCTCGGCGGGGCGAATGTGCGCGGACGCTACTCGATCCATTTCCACCGCGGGGGCGTCGACGGCGACCCCGGCACGGTAAAAGGGTCTGTCGTTCGCGACGATCCCGGCTGGGCCTATGTCAACCACTCCTCCAATGTCGACTTCATCGGCAATGTCTCCCACAACATCGTCGGTGCTGCCTACAACACCGAGGCAGGCGACGAGGTGGGCTCCTTCATCGGCAACATCGCGTTGCGCACGGTGAACCCGGAGGCGAACCTCAACCCGGCCGATGAGGAGATCGACCCGAGGCAGGCGCCGGATGCGCGCCTCGGCAGCCAGGATTACGGCTTCCAGGGCGACGGGTTCTGGTTCCATGGCGCCGGCGTCACGGTCGAAGACAACGTCGTGTCCGGCGCCACGGGACACGCCTATATCTACTGGTCGCTCAGCCTGGCGGAGAAGAACCTCGGCAACCGGCTGGTCGATGTCGCGCAACTCCCCAACGGGGACATGATCGGGCCGGACGGAACGCTCGTGCGCACCAAGCACGTTCCGGTGCCGTCCTTCGCCGGCAACGACGCCTATGCCGCGTCGAAGGGCCTGCAGATCCACTACATGCACACCGACAACCGCGACGATCTGGATGAGGAGTTCGTCGAGGAGGGCCTGCTCGCGCCGGTGCCGCAGGCCTATGAGGAAACCTTGCAGTCGACCTTCTCCGACGCCGAGTTCTGGAACATCCGCCTCTCCGGGATCGACGCGCCCTATTCGAGCCGGCTGACCTTCGAGGACATCGAGTTGATCGGCACCGGCGCGGAGAACAGCGTCGGGCTCAAGCTCGACCACTTCGCCAACGACAACAACTTCACGGTCCGCGATGTGCAGATCGAGGGCTTCCAGACCGGGCTTGGCGCGCCGCGCCAGGGGCAGGCCGTGGTGGAGGACGTGACCATCGCGGGCCTCACCGACATTCGGATCGCCTTGCCGGACATCGAGCCGCGCGACCTCGTCTTAACCGACATCACCTTCGCCCCGCTCGCCGGGACGACGCTGGTCGCCGATGAGCCCCGGCAGAACGTCTTGCTGGACCCCGGCTATGACTTTGACTTCGGCGACGGCCTCCGCTTCGGCGACGGCGAGATCCCGGACGACGACGACCGTGACGACGACGACGCCCTTGACGAGGACGGCGCCGCCGCGACGGTGGCGTTCCTGGGCGACAGCATCACCGACTGGGAAGACAGCTTCGTACCCCTGGTCGACGAGACGCTCGGCCCCGAGGTCGAGGCCCTGAATTTCGGTGTTGGCGGGACGGGGCTCACCGACGCGGCCTTCCCCTATTTGGAGACCGAGGTTGCCGCAGACCTTCTGGAGAGAGACGCCGATCTCGTCTGGGTTATGATCGGGGGTAACGACATCCTCTCGGGTGCGACCGTGGATGAGTACGCCGCCGCGCTGGTCGAGACGGTGGAGGTGCTGCAGGAGATGCCGTCCGAGCCCGAGATCGTCATCGCCGCGCAGCCCCCCTTCTTCGAGGCGCCGCCCGAGTTCATCGGCGGTCCGGATGGGGCGGAGCTCTACGCTGAGTTTCTCGACGCGTGGGTGCCGGCGATGGAAGCGGTCGCCGAGGACACCGGGGCAATCTTTGTCGATATCGGCGCGCAGGTGGACGATTATCCGGACAATTATCCTGACCTGATCCATCCCGACGACGCGGGCGCCGCGACTTTGGCCGGGTTGATCTCGTCGGAACTGTCGGAGCTGCTGGAGACCCGCCAGAACGACGACGACGACGACGACGACGATACCGAGGATTTCGACGACGTCGAGGAAGATGACGAATTCGACGAAGTTGACGACGAGGCGTTCACCTTCGAGGACGGCTATCCTGTTCTGTTCCAGCCCGATCGGATCAGCTTTTCCGAAACGGGCCAGGCGCCCGTCGGGCTCTATTATGCCCAGCAGGCACCCGAATTCGTGCCGGTGCCGGAGGGCAGCGAGATCGCCCGGTTCATCGTGCCCGAGGTCGTTGGGCTGACCAACGCAGAGCTGACGACGGCCTATGGCGTGTCGTTCAATGGCGCGCTCCTGCCCGACACCGCCGCCCCCGCCGACTTCCTCACAGGCGGGTTCGTGGGGCCGGTGTTGCCCGAGTTCGAGAGTTTTCCTCCGGTGCTCGACCCCGACAGCCCGCTCGGCCAGCCGGGCGAGACCGGCGAGGACGACGAGGACGACGAGGACGAGCCCGATGACCGGGTCGATCTGCCCGAAGATGCCGGACTGCTTGCTAAGCTTTATCTCGTGTTCTTCGGACGGCTCCCGGACTTCGACGGCTTCGGCTTCTGGCTCGACCGTCTGGCCCTCGATGCAACTTCAACCGAGCAAGATGTGGCGACAGCCTTCGCCCAGGCGCCCGAATTTGCCGCGCGTTGGCGGGGTGCGGAGCCCGACGAGGTGGTCTCTGGGCTTTACCTCGACGTTCTCGGCCGAGACGCGGACGCGCAAGGGCTCGCCTTTTGGTCAGACGGGATCGGCTCCAGCGGGGATGGCGCGCTCGCAGATCTCGGCCTCGCCTTCGCGCGGGCGCCGGAAACCGAGGAGATCTACTCGGTCGATATCGGCGAGTTCCTTGACGATGCGGCCCGCGCGCTGAGGGAGCCGAACGAGGCCGGGTACACGGCCGACTTCTGAGCCACCAGCCCAGTTCTGGCCCAGCCACCGGCCTGGTACCGCGCCAGCCACTGGTCCAGCCACTGGCGGCCCGGTCGACACGCAGGCCCAAAGCCGTCGCGCCTCGGTACGGCGGCCATCTCGTACGACACGGAGATCGCCGCCGCGCCCCGCCGCTGCCCGCCCATGATCAGGGGCCGACGGCGCTCTCCGGGCGCCATGCAAGTCCAGGGACAGCCCTGCCCGATTGTGCGTCCGGTGGTGAGCCCGACAGAGCTCTAAACCGAGCCCCTTGGGTGTCCCCGATCCGCGGTCAGACTGTTCCCTAGGGGTGGAGAGGAGAGGATGCGAAAGAGCCGGGGCGCGGCCTGAGGCAGATCAACGAGGCGTCGCGGGGCGGCGTGCCGTTTGCGCTTGCTTGGTGCCGTTCGGGGAGGTGCAAGCCCTCCTCACGCCAATTGGCCAGACGGATCAGGACGTGGCGGAGGGCGTCGTCGTCTTCCGGATCTGGTCGGTCCTGGACGGTGGCGCGCGCCACGCCCATCGCCCGACACATCCGTCGCTCTGATATGCCGAACTCCTGGCGCGTGTGGACAACGGCCAAACACTGCTGCGCGGAGGTCAGGCCATCGCCTTCAAAAATTTGGTACTGGCAGATGGATACACGCCTGTTACGCTTTGGGCGCGATGTGACAAACGATTGAAACACCGATATCGTACTCACTTCCTGAACTACGAAGAACCAAGCGCCCACAGTAACCGCAGCCGAGGGTCGAACAACGCCTTGGTTTCGCCCAAAATACGCGACGCAGACTTGCAAGAAAACGAAGCCCAGTCCCAGGAAGGAGACTTCATATGCCCGGTGTAAACTTGAGCGCGCTGCTTTCGAAAGGGTTTGACAAAGGGTTCTGGCAGAAGAACCGCCACAGTTCGGCAAAAGGCAGCGGTGTCGGCGCCGCGCTTAACGAGGTCCGAAAATACTGCGGGCCCGATGGCAAGATGGCCGCGAAGCATGTTGCCGAACTCAGGAAGGTGCTCGAAGCGTTCCGCAAAGTGACGATCGCCATCGGCACGGCCGAGGGCAAGGCGAAGAAGGCGCAAGCGCAAGACACGCTTGACCTTTGCAAGCTCTACCGCAAGGCGGTTGCGGTCCGGGAGGATTACGCGCGCGGCTTGGCCCGCGATGCCCAGAACGTGGTGGCGGCGCCGGTCGATCCGAAGAAGGTGATCGCCGAACTCAAGCCGTTTATGGACAAGATCAAGAGTTATGCAAACCAAGCGGTTCAGCTCTTTAAAGACCAGCAGACCCATGGCGCGGTGATCGAAAAGTTCATCAAGATGAAGCCGCCGACGCAGAACGACATCACCGCCGCATATAAGTCTCTCGAGGCGCTGAAGGTTGTTTCCAAGGCGTGGGTAGAAATGGGTAAGCTGGCCAAGATTAGTAAGCCGAATTTCGATCTCAACAAATTCCCCGAACACGCCAAGCCAGCAGTTGCCAAATATATCAAGGAAATGGAAGCTGAGTTTAAAAAGCTATCGGATCGGCTCGACAACGCGGTAACGGCTAACCTGATAGCATCGTTTGAGGATACCTGCGGCAAAGTAGCGGCGCTTTACTATTCTGAAGTTGCCGCATCTGCTGGTGAAAAGGCCAGGACGATCAACAAAACCCTCGAGGGCTTTCGTCAGACAATGCACAATCAGCGGAAAATTATGGACAAGCACATGGCCTCCAAGGCGTCGGGGAACGATAAACTCGACTACATCGAGAAATTTATATCGGCACACGACAAGACAATACATCTTACTGACAAATTATCCAAAGAATACCAAAAAATTTCACTCCTGAAAGACATGAAATCATGGCCAAAAAACATGGCAGGAATGCTGAATGCTGCCGGCATCCAGGGAATCTCTCAAGTGAAATCCTCGCCGAGCAAATTCATCGACACGACCAAAATGTGGACCACGGTCATGGAAGCGGCAAAGGCCCATAAGAACAACTTGGATATTCAGGTGGAGGGTCACTGAGATCCGATCCGGGCCGCGGTCTTCTATCGACCCAGTGAAAATCTGCTCACGCTACTTGGAGTACGGTAGCAGTGAGCATCACGATGGAAGACGGCATCAGTAGATGGACGGCAAAGCGCAAGAGCGCGCTGTTGGTCGAGATCATTCAGGGCAAAACGACCGTCGCGGAGGCGCGCCGCGCCTTCGATCTCACGCCCTCCGAGATTGAGGGCTGGGTCGAGGATGCACGGAAGTGTACCGACCCACTGTCCGCAGCAGAACGGGATGATGGAGCACCTCATCCGCTCGCTCAGAGAACAGTGCGTTCACCGACAGCGCTTCGAGAGCCTGGCCCATGCCATCCGCGCGATCGGCGACTGGAACAGGTCCGGCAAGGATGGACGTGGTCGCGGCACGGGCGGCAGAGATGACGCGCGCCCCGGTCCGGGATCGGAGTGCAACGTCACTGAGCTGCGCGACGGGCCCTCTGCCGGGCCGCAGCCGCCTCGAGCGCCGCCCGCTCGTCCTCGGTAAGGGGTGCGCCTTGGATCCGTGGCTGCTTCGCTGCCGCATCCGCCAGGGCCCGCCGATCCGCTTCACTCAACGCGGCGCTCTGGGCCTCCGCCTCGTCCCGCGCCCTGGCCTCGCGCGCAAGAAGCGTGGCGCGCTCGGGTTCAGTGAGCACCGGCGGTGCCACCCGCGCGACCCGGGTCCCGGCACCGGCGGCGCCCACCGACAGTTCGGTCTCCACCGCGATCCCGACCACGGGATCGGGGATATCTGCCGTAAAGGTCCCAGGCGGCGGGGTCTCGGGCACCTCGACAAGCCGCGGCCACGGCGCTTCTGCCACCGACGGGCTTTCCACCACCTCGTAATCGTTGAACAATCGGAAGCTGTCGCAGCCGCCCAGCCCGAAGACGAGACCGAGCGGCGCGGCCGCCGCAATGGCCGCACCCGATCCAAACCGCTTCATCCGCCGCTCTCCTATTGCTATGCCTTGATCGGAGCTGGTTCCCCGCGGCCGGAGCGTACCGCCAACCGTCGAGCCAAACCAGCGTATCGCGCGGGGGCGATGGCAGGGGACGGTGGACGGGATGGGCGCCTGACAGGGGCCGGCGGCCGTAAGCGCGCCCGTAAGCGAGGAGGAGACGACCGATGTCAGAGAACCGCAGCATCGCTGGCGCGAGCGAAACGCCGGACCTGCCCGCCCTGTCCGAGCGGATTGGCCGGCTCGTCGAACGCTCGTCGCGCGTCTGGGCCGATGCGCTCGACCGTCATATCGACGACATCGGTCTGTTGAAGCCCGACCCGCTGAACACGGTGCCGTCGGTCGCGCGCTGGTACTATGACATGTGGGACCATCCGAGCCGGATGATGACCGCCTGGACCGAGCTCTGGGCCGCGCAGGTCGATCTTTTCACCCGCACGATGCAACGCGCCTGGACCGGCGAGGCGGGTGAGCCGGTGATCACGCCCGAGCGCGGCGACAAGCGTTTCAAGGACAAGATGTGGGACGAAAGCCCGTTCTACGACTTTCTGAAGCAGTCATATCTGCTGACCGGAAAATGGCTCTCCGCGCGCCTGGCCGAAGCCGACAGCCTCTCGCCCCAGGATCAGCGCAAACTCGGCCTGATCACGCGCAATTTCATCGAAGCGCTGTCCCCCTCGAACAGTCCGCTCAACCCCGAGGTGCTGCGGGCTACGATCGACGAAAAGGGAGAGAACCTGCTGCGCGGGTTGGAGCACATGATCCGCGACCTTGAGCGCGGCCACGGCCAGCTGATGGTCCAGCAGACCGATATGGGTGCCTTCCGCGTCGGCGAAAACATGGCGATGACGCCGGGCGAGGTGGTGTTCGAAAACGACATTATCCAGCTTATCCAATACGCCCCGGCGACTGAAACCGTCCACAAGACGCCATTGCTCATCGTCCCGCCCTGGATCAACAAGTTTTATATCCTCGATCTTAATGAGCGGAAGTCGATGATAAAATGGCTTGTTGCCCAGGGGCACACCGTTTTCATCATCTCCTGGGTAAATCCCGGTCACGCCCAGAAGGGCGAGACCTGGGAGAGCTACATGCAAAAGGGCGTCCTGGCGGCGATCTCAAACGCGCTTCAGGAGACCGGCGAAGATAAGGTCAATCTCGTCGGCTACTGCATTGGCGGTACGATGGTTGGGGCGACGCTCGCCTATATGGCGGCGACCGGCGACGACCGGGTCAACACCGCCACCTTCTTCACCAGTCAGCTGGATTTCTCTGATGCCGGCGAGTTGCAAGCCTTTGTCGACGACGAGGTGCTCGACACCATCGAACATGCTGTGGAGGAGCGCGGATATCTTGCGGCCGAAAACATGTTCGCTGCCTTCAACAGCTTGCGCTCAGCCGATTTGATCTGGGGCTTCGTGATTAACAACTACCTATTGGGCAAGGATAATTTCCCATTCGACCTGCTTTATTGGAATTCGGACTCGACCGCAATGCCGGGTCGGGTGCATATGTACTATCTCGACACGTTCTATAACCAGAACCTCTTTGCCAAAGGCGAGATGGAGGTCGGCGGGGTGCGGCTCGATGCAGGCCAAATCCAAGTGCCCTGCTACCACATCGGCACCATCGAGGATCACATTGCGCCGGCGCCCTCCACCTTCCGGGCCGCCAAGTTGATCGGCTCGCAAGAGCAGACCTACATCCTGGCGGGCAGCGGGCATATCGCGGGCGTCGTCAATCCGCCGGCAGCTGGGAAGTACCAGTTCTGGACAAAATCCGGGCTCGAAGGGGAGACGCTCGAGGCGTGGCGCGCAGATACCGCGGAAACAAAAGGTTCTTGGTGGCCGCATTGGGACGCTTGGCTCACCGAGCGCTCCGGCGGGCAAATTCCGGCGCGCGACCCCGGCGCACGCCTCGGCAAGATCGAACCTGCGCCCGGTCGCTTCGTCACCTTCCGCTTCGACGACCCATGAGACGCCAGTTGCTCGGGGGGTGGTCAATTCGGGGGGGACTGCAGCGTCTAACGGTTCTGCTGCTGCTCATCACGGCCTCGCCGGTCGGGACATTTGCAGCCGAGC
>JBHJGY010000035.1:0-43608 GCA_050331335.1 Pikeienuella sp. | reverse complement strand
AATGATAATTCAGAAGAGGTTGACCGCGCTTCACTCGGCTCATTAACCCCATTTAACGACACGGGCGGTGCCAGTTTTCTGGTCTTCGCTCAGTTCACAGAGACGGCGCATGTGCCGCTGCCGGCGGCGGGCTGGCTGATGCTTGGCGGGCTCGGGCTGCTCTGGGGCGCCGCCCGGCGCCGCTGAGGATGGACGCGGGGCCCCGCCCCGTGGCATGGCCCTCCCCCAAACAGTCAGGGAGGGCCGGATATGTTCGATCTTACAGGGAAATGCGCGCTGGTCACTGGCGCCTCGGGGGGCATCGGCGGCGCCATCGCGCGGGCGCTCCACGCCGCCGGCGCCTCGGTCGCCCTCTCGGGCACCCGACGCGACCCGCTGGAAGCACTCGCCGCCGAGCTCGGCGCGCGCGCCCATGTCACCCCGGCGGATCTGTCGGATGCGGCGGCGCTCGAGGTCCTGCCCAAAACTGCCGCCGAGGCGATGGGCGGGCTCGACATTCTGGTCAACAATGCGGGCGTTACCCGCGACGGGCTCGCCATGCGCATGTCCGACGACGATTGGGATGCGGTGATCCAGATAAATCTCGGCGCCTGTTTCCGCCTCTCCCGCGCCGTCCTGCGCCCGATGATGAAGGCGCGTTGGGGACGCATTATCCAAATTGGCTCCGTGGTGGGCGCAACCGGCAATCCCGGTCAAGCCAATTATGCGGCGGCCAAGGCGGGCCTCGTGGGCCTGTCGAAATCGCTTGCCGCAGAGGTCGCCTCTCGCGGGATTACCGTCAACGTGATCGCCCCCGGCTTTATCGAGACGGCCATGACCGACAAGCTGACCGATGATCAGAAAGCCCGCATTCTCGCGGCGATCCCAGCCGGTCGGATGGGCGCGGCGAACGAGATTGCCGCCGCCGCGCTCTATCTCGCGGCGCCCGAGGCCGCCTACGTCACCGGGCAGACACTGCATGTCAATGGCGGCATGGCAATGCTGTGAGCGCCTGGCGCTGGCTTACGGAACCAGCCAACGGCCGCACCAGCCCTCTGCCGCGGTGAAGAGCGCGCGGCGGGGGGGCGGGCCGAGCTGCAACGTCTCGATTTCGGCAATCGCGCAGTCGAGAGCAGCAAAGCGCGCCCCGTCGGCCGCTGGTTGGTGCAAATCGGGTGCCGCAATCGGGCGGCCGGGCAGCGGCTCGCCCCCATATTGGGCGCGGGCTTGGTCCGGCACCAGAGCCCAGGCCGCGGCACAGGCCTCTGGATCGAGAACCTCGACCCAAGCGCGCAGCCGGATCTGCAATTGCGCGGCCGCGTCCCAGACGAGAAGCGTTGCCCCGGGAGACGCCACAAGCTCCACCACCTTCGCGGAGGCCCGGTCCGTGTGGACCTCCAACCGCCCCCGCCTCCGATCCGCCCCGCGCAGGACGACGAGCCGGGCCTCTGCGAAGCCATGCCGGCCCGTGGTTGCGAGGACCGGATGCCGCGCCGGGGCGGCGCGGTCGGTCACACCCCTCTGGAGCCGGACCCAGACCGCGTCCAGCGTGTCGTGCAACCCTTGCTGCGAGTCCGCCATCCGCACCTCTCTCTGCCGAGCCTCAAACTTAGCGCCCCCGCAGCCGGGATCCGCCCCGCGCGACCGCATCGTCTCCCGCTCTCAGCGGGCGCAGCCTCTGCGAGACGGATTGCACCCCCCCGTATCTGTTGCTAAGGGAACCGCGACTTGGCGCCGGCGGGGATCCGGCCGGTTATCCGAACGCATGCGTGGACGCCGGCGGCGCCGTCAGACGGCCCGGACCACAACCCATAACAGCCCATCGGGCCGATCAAGCTAGGAGAGCACATGAGCGACATCGCCGAGCGCATCAAGAAAATCGTGGTCGAGCATCTCGACGTCGAAGAGGACAAGATCACGGAGCAGGCGAGCTTCATCGACGATCTGGGCGCCGACAGCCTTGATACCGTCGAGCTCGTGATGGCGTTCGAGGAGGAGTTCGGCATCGAGATCCCGGACGACGCGGCCGAGAGCATCCAAACTTTCGGCGACGCCGTGGAGTTCATCTCCAAAAAGGCCGCGGCCTGACCCGAGGCGGCGCAAACAGAGCGCCGCGCTCGCATTGACGGCCGTGAGCCGAGGAGCGGCGGCCGGCGCGCGTATCTGGCGATGGAGTGTCTCATGCGACGCGTGGTGGTCACCGGGCTCGGTTTGCTCTCGCCCCTCGGCTGCGGGGTGGAGCCGAGTTGGTCCCGGTTGCTCGACGGGCGGTCCGGCGCCGGCAAGATCAAGCATTTCGATGCCAGTCACCTGCCGGCGCAGATTGCGTGCGAGATCCCCCTCGGCGACGGATCGGAGGCGAGCTTTGACGCCGCCGCCTGGGTGTCGCCGAAGGAACAGCGCAAGATCGACCGCTTCATCACCTACGCCCTGTGTGCCGCCGAGCAGGCAGTGGCCGACAGCGGCTGGCGGCCGGAAGATCCGGAACTCCGCGCGCGTACCGGAGTTCTGATCGGCTCCGGGATCGGCGGGATCGAGTCGATTGCCGAGACCGCAATCACGCTGAAGGAGCGGGGGCATCGGCGCGTCTCTCCGTTTTTCATCCCTGGCGCTTTGATCAATCTGTGCTCGGGACAGGTGTCGATCCGCTACGGGTTCACCGGACCGAATCACGCAGTGGTGACCGCGTGTTCGACCGGCGCCCATGCGATCGGGGATGCGGCGCGGCTGATCGCGTTGGGCGATGCGGATGTGATGCTCGCCGGCGGCGCCGAAAGCCCGGTCTGCGAAATCTCCGTGGCGGGTTTCTGCGCCTGCAAGGCGCTGTCCACCGGGTTCAATGACCGGCCAGAGCGCGCCTCCCGCCCCTATGATCGCGCCCGGGACGGCTTTGTGATGGGCGAGGGCGCCGGCGTCCTCGTCCTAGAAGCGCTGGAGCATGCGCAAGCGCGCGGGGCAAAGATCTATGCCGAGGTGCTCGGGTACGGCCTGTCGGGCGATGCCCACCACATCACCTCGCCCGCGCCGGACGGCGACGGTGGCTTCCGATCGATGAAGGCCGCGCTTAACTCGGCGGGTCTCGAGCCCGCCGCCGTCGATTACGTCAATGCCCATGGCACCTCGACGCCAATGGGCGACGAAATCGAGCTCGCGGCGGTGATGCGCCTGCTTGGCGATCATGCGGCACGGGTCACCATGAGTTCGACGAAATCGGCCACCGGTCATCTGCTCGGCGCGGCGGGTGCGGTGGAGGCGATCTTCTCAATCCTGGCGATCCGGGACCAAGTGGCACCGCCCACGCTCAATCTCGACAACCCCTCTGTCGACACGCCCATCGATCTCGCACCCCACGAGAAGCGGTCCAGGGAGATTAAGGTGGCGCTGTCCAACAGCTTCGGCTTCGGGGGAACGAATGCCAGCGTGATCTTCGGCGCGGTTTGACAGAGGGAACAGGGCCATGCGCCACATCGCCGCCAATGTGCTGACGATCTTAGCGCTCGTGCTCATCGGGCTCATCGCCGCCGTCGAGCGGGGGCGTCAGGACTTTGCGGCGCCCGGTCCTTTGGCGACCCCGAAGATCGTGTCGGTCGAGCTCGGCGACACCCTAGACGCCGGCGCCGCGCGGCTCGCAGAGGCCGGTCTTTTCCGCGACACAGCGCTCTTTGGGCTTGTGGACGGTGCGGCGCTCTTCAAAATCGCGGCCCGCTGGGAAGGCAAGACCAACGCGCTGAAGGCCGGGGAATACCGGGTGCCTGCTGGGGCGAGCGTGGCGGAGATCCTGGAATTGGTGACCTCGGGGCGGGCGATCCAGTATGCCGTCACGGTCCCCGAAGGCCTGACTTCCTGGGAGGTGGTCGAACTTCTCAAGCAGGCGGATGAGCTGAGCGGCGAAGTGGCCGAGATCCCCGCCGAAGGCAGCCTCGCTCCTGACACGTATTTTGTCGATCGCGGGACCCCCCGAACCGCGCTTGTCGCGCGGATGCAAGCTGCGCAGGAGGAGATCCTCGCTCGGGCCTGGGCCGAACGCGCCGAAGGGCTGCCGCTCGCGAGCGCCCAAGATGCGTTGATCCTCGCCTCGATCGTCGAGAAGGAAACCGGGGTGCCGGAAGAGCGGGGCACCGTCGCCAGCGTCTTCGTCAACCGGCTTCGTGAGGGGATGCGGTTGGAGACCGACCCCACGGTGATTTATGGCATCACCCAAGGGCGCGGCCCGCTCGGCCGCGGTCTGCGCCGCTCAGAGCTCGTGCGCGAGACCCCTTACAACACCTATCGCATCTTCGGGCTCCCGCCGACGCCGATCGCCAACCCCGGTCGCGCCGCCATCGCAGCTGTGCTCGACCCGCCCGACACGCCGTATCTGTTCTTCGTGGCGGATGGGTCTGGTGGACATGCGTTTGCCGAGACCCTCGCCCAGCACAACGCGAATGTCCGCGTTTGGCGCCGGATCGAAGCGCAGCGTCGGGCCTCCGGGGGCGGCGCGGGGCAACCTTGAGCCTGCCGCTGGCAACCTCGCCAGGTCCGGTCGGGGGCGCCTTTCGACCGGATCGCGTGCGCCTGCTGCTTACGGCTTTCGCCCTCGCCGGCCTTGTCAACCTCGTGGATCTGATCCTGCGGATCTGGGGACCCGTCTTCGCCGACCCCGAGGTGGCGCGGATCGGGGATTTCGCCGCCTTTTGGGCGGCCGCCAAGCTGGCACTCTCCGGCACGGCCCCGTCCGCCTATGACTGGGCAACGCTCCATGCGGCGCAGGAAGCGGGTTACGGCGTCGCGATCGGTACCGACATGCCCTGGTTCCACCCCCCGCCGGCGTTTCTTGCGGTCGCGCCCCTGGGGCTCGTCGATCCGTGGACGGCGATTTGGCTGTGGGTGTTGATCACGGGCGCGCTCTATTTGCGGGTCGCCTGGGCCATCCTTCCCGGCTGGTCGACGCTGCTCGCCGCGCTCGGCGCCTCCCCCACGGTCTACACGGCCTCCACCGGGCAGATGGGGTTTCTCACCGCTGCGATCATGGGGACGGGGCTGCTGTGGCTGTCGGAGGGGCGCCAGCGCCGGGCGGGCGCCGCCCTCGCCATGCTTGCGATCAAGCCGCCCCTCGCGCTTGCCGTACCGGTCACGCTCCTTTTTGGACGGCGGTGGCGCGCCATCGGCTGGGGCATCACCAGCGGCGCCATGCTCGTCGTCCTCGCCACACTGCTGGCCGGGCCAGAGGTATGGGGAAGCTGGCTCCAGGCAAGCGAGACGGCGGTGGCGCTCTTCAGAGGAGACACCGACCATACCCCGCGCTGGTCCTATTTCGTCAGCCCCTACGGCGCATTGCGGGCGTTGGGTTTCGACTACACCACAGCGATCACGCTCCATGTCGTCCAGGGCGCCGCCGTCCTTGCGGCGCTGGCGCTGGCCGTGACGCGCGGCGCGGGGCCGACGCTCTTAGCAGCGCTTACGGCTTATGCCTGCGTCTTGGTCTCGCCGCGGATATATGTCTACGACGCCCATCTTCTCGTGATCGGTGCGCTGTTCCAGATCCGCCATGCCTGCACGGCGGGATGGTTTCGAGCCGAAGCCTGGATCCTTGCAGCGGCGCTGATGGCCGGCTTCGTGTCGCAATATGCGCTGCCTGGCCCTGCCATTCTGGCCCCGCCACTGCTGTTTTGGTCGGCCTTCCTAGGCCATCGCGCCCATCGAAAGAGTTAACGAGTTCCTAATTTAAGATCCTGATTTTAATGAGAAAATTACGAAAATTGGCTTGACCCGGCGCACGCTGTTTGGTATCCCTCATGACATGATCCAGGAGGTGGGCAAGGGCCCGCCCCATCAGATACCCGCCATCGTCGTGCCCCCGCCTGCGTGGCGGGCATCCGGGTCGCCTCGCGCCCCCGGCGTCTCCCATCCGCAACCGAAAGGTCCGCGGCGTGCCCCCAAGTGTCCACTCCAAACCGGCGCCCTGCGGCCCGGAGCCCGAAAAGCGCCTCGCGGAGACGCTGACCCGGGCGCATCGGCTCTTCGACGAACTCGCCGAGTTCCTCGAAACCGAGATCCACGCCCTTCTCGAGTTGCGCGTCGAGGACCATGACGAGGGGCGGATCAAGACCGTCAAAAACCTGATCCAGCTCTCGCAACAAGCACTTCTGAAGGTGATCGAGATCGAGACCAAGATCAGCGACTCCGAGGCGCCAAAGGCCGCTCGGACCCTCGACCTGGAGGCCGCCCGTGCCGAGATCAACCGTCGCCTCGCTCGCCTCGCAGACTGAGGCGGACCGCAACGCTTTCCTGGCGACGCTTTCGCCCAATGCGCTGGCCGCGCTGCCGTTCCTTTGGGAGCACTGGGCGCATCCGGGCCACCAGCTCCCCCCATCGGGCAGTTGGCACACCTGGGTGCTGCTCGGCGGACGCGGCGCGGGCAAGACGCGAGCCGGGGCTGAGTGGGTCCGGGCCCAGGTGGAGGGCGCAACGCCTTGGGCCCCCGGACGGTGCCGGCGGATCGTCCTCATCGGCGAGACGCTCGAGCAAGTCCGCGGCGTGATGGTGGAGGGCGAGAGCGGGCTGCTTGGCTGCACCCCGCCCGACCGGCGCCCGGTGCTTAAATCGGGCCAACACCGGCTGATCTGGCCGAACGGCGCCGAGGCGGCGATGGCCGCCGCGATCAATCCAGAGGCGCTCAGAGGGCCCCAATTCGACGCGGCCTGGGCCGATGAACTCGCCAAGTGGCGCCGCTGCCGCGAAGCCTGGGATATGCTGCAATTCTGCCTGCGCCTTGCCGATGCGACTGGACGCTCGCCGCGCCGCATCGTGACGACCACGCCAAAGGACAACCCGGTGTTGCGTGAGATCCTTGCCGCGCCGGATACCCGCGTGACCCAGGCCGGGACCCGCGCCAATGCCCGCTGGCTCGCCCCGGGCTTCACCGACCGCCTTGAAGCCGACTATGCCGGCAGCCGCCTCGGCCGCCAGGAGATCGACGGGGTGCTCCTCGACGACATCCAAGGCGCGCTTTGGACCAGGGAGCTGATCGACCGCGCGCGGGTGACCGCCGCACCTGAACTCGACCGCGTCATCGTCGCCGTCGACCCGCCCGTCTCGGCCCACCGCGGTTCGGACGAATGCGGGATCGTCGTCGCCGGGATCAAACGGACAGGAGACCGTGATGATGGATATGCTTCGCAGATTTTTGTCCTGGCTGATTGCTCAGCTCAAGGAGAAAGGCCGACAGATTGGGCTCGACGGGCTCACGCGGCTTATCAAGCGCATGGAGCAGACCGACTCGTCGCCGAAGTGAACCAGGGCGGCGATCTCGTCGAGGCGGTCCTGCGCCAGGTTGCCCCGGACATTGCCTACCATCCGGTGCGTGCGAGCCGCGGAAAACAGGCCCGCGCCGAACCGGTCGCAGCACTTTATGAACAGGGGCGGGTCCATCATGTGGGCGTGTTCCCCGAGCTCGAAGATCAGCTGTGCCGCTACACCGGCGCCGGCGACGGGATCCAAAGCCCCGATCGCCTCGACGCCCTTGTCTGGGCCGTTGCCGCCCTGACTGAAATCGGCGCCGGCCCCCGGAGCCGCTGCCTCTGACCCGCCGGGCGGGCACTCCAGTGTGCCGGCAGGTCCCCACCCCAGACCGGAGAGAGAAAGCCATGCCATTCGACAGCATACGCCGGGCATTCGGCCGCCCGCGCGAGAGCAAGGCGTCGGCCACCGGGCCGGTGCTGGCGATCCACGGGATCCGCAGTGCAGCCTGGACCCCGCGCGACACGGTCTCACTGATCCGCACGGGCTATGAGGGGAACGTCATCGGCTTCCGTGCCGCCCGAATGGTGGCCGAAGCGGCGGCCGCGACCCCGCTGCGGCTCACCGAGAACGGCCAGCCGATGACCGAGCACCCGCTGCTCAACCTCCTCGCCCAACCGAACCCAGGCCAGGACGGTCGTGGGTTTCTCGAGACCGCTTACGGCCATCTGCAACTTGCGGGCAACGCCTATCTCGAGGCCGCGGGGTGCGATGCGCTGGGGTGGCCGGCGGAACTCCACGCCCTGCGCCCGGACCGTATGCGCGTCATCCCCGGCCCCGACGGCTGGCCGCAAGGTTTCGAGTACCGCGTGGGTCAGGCCCGACAAAGCTGGGAGATCACTCCGGAGAACCGGCCCATCCTCCACGTTAAGGCCTTCCACCCGCTCGACGACCATTACGGGATGAGCCCGCTCGCGGCCGCCGCGGTGGCCGTCGACGTCCACAATGCCGCGGCGCGCTGGTCGAAGGCGCTGCTCGACAATGCGGCCCGTCCCTCCGGCGCCATCGTCTTCGGCGCAAAAGACGGGGCCAGCCTCACCGAAGAGCAGTACCGAAGGCTGCGCAGCGAGATCGAGGACCACCACCAGGGCGCGCGGAATGCCGGCCGGCCAATGCTGCTGGAGGGCGGGCTGGACTGGCGACCCATGGGCTATTCGCCGGCGGATATGGAATTCCTGCGGACCAAGGACGCGGCGGCGCGCGAGATCGCGCTCGCCTTCGGGGTGCCGCCGATGCTGCTGGGGATCCCCGGGGACAACACCTATTCCAACTACCAGGAAGCCAACCGGGCGTTCTACCGCCAGACCGTGCTGCCGCTCGTGGCCAAGCTCGGCGGCGCGTTGGCCGCGTGGCTCGGTGAGCGCTCCGGGCACCGCATGACGCTGGCCCCCGATCTCGACGAGGTCCCTGCCCTCGGCGCCGAGCGCGAGGCCCGTTGGAAGCGGGTAACCGAGGCAGACTTCCTCACCGACGACGAGAAGCGCGCGGTGCTCGGGCTCGGGCCCAGGCCCGCCGCGTGACCCCCGCCGCGGCCCAGCGATCCCCTCAGATGGAGGACCAAGCCATGACACTGAAAGCCCCGGCCCGCGCCGAGAGCGGGCTGGAGACCAAATTCGTCGCCCTCGACGCGCTCGAAGCAGATCTCGATAAGGGCCGCATCGCCGGCTATGCGAGCCTCTTCGGCGAGCCGGACCAAGCGGGCGACGTCGTTGCCCGCGGGGCCTTCGCCGCCTCGCTGGCCGCGACCGAGGCCGCCCGGCGCCGCGTCAAATTCCTCTGGCAGCATCAACCGGAAACTCCCATCGGCGTCTGGACGCGGATCGAGGAAGACGGCGCAGGCCTCAAGGTCGAGGGGCTGATCCTCGCAGAGGTGACGCGCGGCGCCGATGCGATTGCGCTGCTCAAGGCAGGGGCCATCGACGGGCTGTCGATCGGCTACCGCACAATCCGCGCCGCGCCCAATGCCGAAACCGGCGGGCGCACCCTCCACGAGATCGATCTTTGGGAGGTGTCCCTCGTGACCTTCCCGCTTCTGCCGACCGCGCGTGCAAGCCTCGAGAGCCGGGAAACCTCCGGCACCGATGAGTTCGAGCGCGCTCTGGCCGCCGCTTTTGCCTTCGCCTGAGGCGACGGCGGCGCCCGTCTTCCTTTCCCGCAACCCATCGTCAGGACCAATCCCATGAGCGACCAGACCGACCCCCGTCTCGATGCGAAGTCCGCCGCAACCGAGTTCCTCAAGTCCTTCGCGGAGTTCAAGACCGACATCTCCCGCCGCATGGGGGAGATGGGCACCCGGCTCGAGCGCCTGGACCGCACCGAGTCCCGCCCGAAACGTCCCGCGCTGGCCGGCGCCGCCGCCGAGCAGCCGCCCCACCGCAAGGCCTTCGCCGCTTATGTCCGCCAAGGCGACGACGATGCGCTGAAGGCCCTCGACCTCGAGGGCAAGGGGTACAACACCCAAATGAACGCCGATGGCGGCTTCTTGGTCGACCCGCAAACCTCGGACATGGTGCACCACGTCCTTCTGTCGGGCGCCTCGATCCGCGCCATCGCCAAGGTCGTCCAGGTTGAAGCGACCGCTTACGACGTCCTCGTCGACACCACCGATATCGGCGCTGCCTGGACCACCGAGACCGGGACCACCGCGACGGACGTTATCCCCGCCGTCGACCGCATCTCCATCCCGCTGCACGAACTCTCCGCCGCGCCCCAGGCCTCGCAGCGCATCCTCGACGACACCGCGTTCGACATGGAGGCCTGGCTCGCCGAGCGGATCGCCGACAAGTTTCTGCGAGCTGAGTCCGACGCCTTCGTCAACGGCACCGGCAGCGACCGGCCCACGGGCTTTCTAACGAAGGAAAAGGTCGCCAATGCAAACTGGGCCTGGGACAAGCTCGGCTATGTCGCCACCGGCAACTCGGGAGGCTTCAACGAAGACGCCCCCGGCGATGCGCTGCTCGATCTGGTCTACGCTCTCGGCGCCGAGTACCGAGCTCGCGCGGCCTTTGTCATGAGCTCCAAGACCGCGGGCGAGCTGCGGAAGATCAAAGACGCCCATGGCCGTTTCCTTTGGGTCGAGGGGCTTTCAGGCGAACAGCCCGCGCGGCTGCTCGGCTATCCGGTGCAGATTGTCGAGGCAATGCCGGAGATCACGGCAAACAGCTTCTCGATCGCCTTCGGCGACTTCTCCCAGGGCTACACGATCGCCGAGCGCCCCGATGTTCGAATCCTGCGCGATCCGTTCTCGAACCGGCCCAACGTGACCTTTTTCGCCACCAAGCGCGTCGGCGGTGACGTCACGGACTTCGCGGCGATCAAGCTCCTGAAATTCGGCGCGGCCTGATCCGCAGCCGAAAACGGGGGCGGTTCGGGACACGGCGCTGTTGAGGGCCACCGGACCGCCCCGAGGGGTGAGGGAGACACGCGATGTTGCTCGAAGAACTGACGGCGGCGCCTGAGCTGCCGGTCACCCGCGCGGCGTTGTCCGCGCATTTGCGGCTCGGCGAGGGCTTCGCCGAGCCTTCCGGCGAGGACGACCTGCTCGATCGGCTGATCGGCGCCGCGACCCGCGTGGTCGAGGCCCGGGCGGGGCTTGCCCTCGTCACCCGCAGGTTTCGGCTGAGCGTCTCGGATTGGGACCGCGACGGCTATCTCGTGCTGCCGGTCGGCCCGGTGGTCGAGATCGCCTCGGCAACGCTGGGAAGCATGACGCTCGATGGGCTCGCAGTGACGCCGGGCACCACCCGTCAGCGGTTGACCCGCAGCGGCGCGCTGCTGCCGCCGATCCCCTGGGGCAAGGCAGCCGTGCTCGAATTCGACGCAGGCTTCGGCAGCGCCGGGGCCGTGCCGGTCGATCTGCGCGAGGCCGTGCTTCTGATCGCCGCGCAGGCCTATGATGACCGGACCGGACGCGCGCCGATGCCAGAGCGCCTGCCGCTGCTGCTGGCGCCCTATCGCGCGGTGAGGATCTAAGCGCAATGGTTCCGCACGCACGCACCCGCATCGCGCTGGAGAGCCCAGTCCGCACGCCCGATGGCGGCGGGGGCCACACGCTCGCTTGGACCCTCGAGGGCCATCTCTGGGGGGCGATCGAGCCGCGCTCGGCAACCGAAGGCGCGCTGGGCGACCGCCCGACCGCCCGCATCACCCATCGGATTCGCATCGCGCGCGAGCCCGGCGGAGCCCGACGTCCGGCCACCCATCAGCGCTTCCGCTCGGGCAAGCGGGTTTTCGCGATCCACGGCGTTGCCGAGAGCGTCGACGGCGGGGAGTTCCTCGTCTGGGCCGAGGAGGGACCCTTCTCATGACCTATGCCCTGGCCTGGGAGCTTCAGCGGGCGGTCTTCGCCCGGCTGACCACCGCGCCTGCGGTCACCGCGCTTATCGGCGACCGGATCTACGATGCGGCTCCGCCCCATGCGGGGCCGGCCTCGGAACTCTACGTCACCCTCGGCGACGAGACGGTCAAAGACCGGTCGACGGCCACCACCCGCGGCGCGGCGCATCAGCTGAACATCGCCGTCACCGCGCCGAGCCCCGGCTTCGGCCAGGCCAAACAGGCCGCTGCGGCCATCTGCGACGCGCTTTTAGAGAGCGACCTGCCCCTCGGCCGGGGCCGGGTGATCGTCCTGACCTTCCGGTCGGCCGAGACCGAGCGAGGCGAGGACGATGCCCTGCGCCGGATCGTCCTAAGCTTCCGCGCCCTACTCGAAGACACCGCCTGACGCCCCGAAAGGAGACCGCCATGACCGCCCAGAAAGGCAAGGACCTTCTGATTAAGCTCGACGAGACCGGCTCGGGCAGCTTCACCACCGTCGCCGGCCTGCGCACCACCCGCCTCGCCTTCAACGCCGCAACGGTGGACGTGACGACCGCCGACAGCGCCGGCCGCTGGCGCGAGCTGCTCGCCGGCGCTGGCCTGCGCTCCGCGACGATCTCCGGCCAGGGCGTCTTCACGGATGGGACCGCAGACGCCGCGATCCGCCGCGTCTTCTTCGACGGCACCCACCCGGCCTTCGAGCTGGTGATCCCTGACTTCGGCACCGTCACCGGCGCCTTCCAAATCACCGGGCTCGACTATGCGGGCGAGCATGATGGCGAGGCGACCTACGAGCTGTCGCTGGCGTCGGCCGGCGCCCTGACCTTCTCGGAGACCGTGTGATGCCCGCGCCCGCCAACGCCGCCCGCGGAGAGGTCGCGCTGACCATCGACGGCGTGCCGCGGCGGATGCGGCTGACCCTTGGGGCGCTCGCCGAGCTCGAAGGCGCGCTCCAGACGCCCAGCCTCATCGCCCTCGCCGAGCGTTTCGAGAACGGCAGCGTTGCCGCCACCGACCTCATCGCCCTGCTATCCGCCGGTCTCAGAGGTGCCGGCGAGGCGGTGTCGACCGAGGAGCTCGCCCGCGCCGAGATCGCGGGCGGGGCCGTCGGCGCTCTCGAAGCGGGCCTCGCACTCCTGGCCGCCGCGTTTCGGGCCGATCCGTGAACCCGACCGGGGGCGCGTCGGAGCCAACAGATTGGGCGAGCCTGATGCGCCTGGGCCTGGGCGCGCTGCGGCTCTCCCCCGACAGTTTCTGGACCATGACGCCAATCGAACTCATCCGCGCCCTGGAGGGCGCTGGTCTTCTCGCCTTTGGCGGCGGTGCGATGACCCGCGACCGGCTGGAGCGGCTTATGACCGCCCATCCCGACAGGCCGCCACGCCGGCAAACCGACCCTGGACCGCCCAAGGAGGGCTGAGAGATGGACCGCGACCCCACGGCTGCCCCGCCGCTCGGCGCGCTTTCGAGCGTTCGGGAACGCACGACGCTCACCGGCGCGCTTGCCGAGATGCGCGGGCTGACCGAAGATTTCACCGGCGAGCTCGGCGCCGCTGCCGCTGCGATGCGGGGTATGGACAAAGAGGCGCGGAGCCTGGCGCGCTCCCTCAGCAGCTCGTTGCGCTCGGCCCTCGACAAAGCAATCTTCGGCGGGGCGCAGCTTGGCGATGTGCTCAAGGACTTGGCGGCCGATGTGCTCGGCAAGACGGTCGATTTCGCGCTCAAGCCCCTGCAGCAGGCGCTATCGGGCGGCATCACCTCGCTGTTGGGCTCGCTCACTGGCGGCTTGGTCTCCGCGCTCGGCTTCGCCCGCGGCGGTGTGATCGAGGCAGGCCAGGTTCGCCCCCTCGCGGCCGGCGGGGTGGTGGCGCAGGGGCGCATCGCCCCGGTAGAGCCCAGCGCGGGGCTTCTGAGCGCGTTTGCCAAGGGCGGCGTCGTTGCGGCCGGCCGTCTCAGACCCTTTGCCGAGGGCGGGCAGGTGGAGGCGGGCCGGGTGCGCCCCGGCAGCGGTACGGCCTCCGCGCCGGCCTTCTCCGCGGGTCCCGTTCGCGCCTTCGCCCGGGGCGGGATCGTCTCCGAGCCGACCTTCTTCCCCTTGCGTGGAGCCTTAGGGCTCATGGGCGAGGCGGGCCCGGAGGCGGTCCTACCGCTAAAACGTGGCCGGGACGGTAAGCTGGGCGTGGGCGCAGCCCCCTCGGCGGGGGCCCCGACCGTCAACATCACCATCGAAACACCGGATCTCGAGAGCTTTCGACGCTCCCGCGGCCAAGTGGCGGCAGAGCTCGCCCGTGCGGTCTCCCGCGGCGCCGCCCGGCTCTGAGCCCAAGCAGGAGAGAGCAGACGATGTCCTTCCACGAAACCCGCTTCTCCCCAAGGCTCTCCTTTGCCTCGGTCGCTGGGCTCGAACGCCGCACTCAAATTGTGACGCTCGCCAGCGGCCATGAGGAGCGCAACACCCCGTGGGCGCAGGCGCGCCGGCGCTACGATGCGGGGCTCGGCCTGCGCTCGCTTGACGATCTGCACGCGGTCTTGCGCTTCTTCGAGGCGCGCCGCGGCCCGCTCTACGGCTTCCGCTGGAAGGATTGGCTCGACCACAAGAGCTGCGCGCCCTCGGCAGTGCCCGCGCCGACCGACCAGCTGATCGGGACGGGCGACGGCACCACCCGGAGTTTCCAATTGGTCAAGGATTACGGCGGGACCCCGCCCCTGCTGCGGCCCATTGCCAAACCGGTGGACGGCACCTTGCGACTTGCCATCGACGGCGGAGAGACCGCGGCGGCCGTCGATACGACGACCGGCCTGGTGACCCTCGACACCCCACCGCCTCCGGGCAGCGTGGTGACGGCAGGCTTCGAGTTCGACACGCCCGTGCGCTTCGGCTCCGACACGCTGGAGGTCAATCTTGCGGCCTTCGAAGCGGGCGAGATCCCGTCGATCCCCATCCTAGAGGTACGGCTCTGATGCGCGCCCTGCCCCCTGTCCTCGCCGACCGCCTCGCCACCGGCGCCACCACCCTCGCCCGGGCTTGGGCGGTGACGCGCATCGACGGCGTGACGCTCGGCTTCACCGATCATGACCGCCCGCTCGCCTTCGAGGGCATCACTTTCGAACCGGGAACGGGGCTTACCGCCTCCGAGATCGAGCAGGCCACCGGCTTGAGCCCAGACACCCACACGGTCGAAGGCGCGCTCAGCTCTGCCGCGATCACGGAGCTTGATATCACCCGCGGGCTCTTTGACGGCGCCGAGATCCGACTGTGGCTCGTGGACTGGAGTGAGCCGACCCTTCGCCTGCTTTTGGCGCGCGGCAGCTTGGGCGAGGTGCGTCGCGGCACGCGGGCCTTCGAGGCGGAGGTGGTGGGCCTCGTGGAGCGGCTCAACCAACCTCAGGGCCGGGCCTATCTGCCAACCTGTGATGCGCGGCTCGGCGATGCGCGCTGTGGCGTGGTGCTCGACGACCCGACCTACCGATCGACCGCGGTTGTCACTGCGCGGCCGACGCCTGAGACCGTCGAGGTCAGTGGGCTCGCGAGCTTCGAGAGCCGTTGGTTCGACCACGGGACACTGCACTGGACCTCTGGCGCCAACATGGGCAGCTCCAGCAGGGTCAAGTCGCACCGGGTTGCCAGGGCTGTCCGCCTCACGCTCTGGAGCCCACCGGCCGCGGAGATCGCGCCGGGCGATGCGCTCGATGTCGTGGCCGGCTGTGACAAGAGTGCCGACACCTGCCGTACGAAATTCGCAAACCTCCTGAATTTCCGAGGCTTTCCCCTCATGCCCGGTGACGACTGGGCGACCAGCTACCCCAACAGCGGAGAGCCCCATGACGGCGGATCGCTTTTCCGAAGCTGACGCGACCACCCGCGCAGAGATCGTCGCCGCCGCGCTGGCCTGGACAGGCACGCCCTATTGCCACCAGGCGAGCGTCGCGGGCGCCGGCACCGACTGCCTTGGCCTGTTGCGCGGCGTCTGGAGGACCGTTTATGGGTCCGAACCGGAGACGCCGCCACCCTATACACCTGACTGGGCAGAAACCGGCGGGGCGGAGGATCTGCTTGCCGCCGCCCGACGGCATATGGTCGAGATCCCTCGCGCGCGGGTGGGCGCCGGGGATGTCCTGGTCTTCCGAATGCGGGCACGCGGCCCGGCAAAGCATGTCGCAATCCTGATCTCGGACGCCCTGGCGCCCGGCCGGATCCTCCACGCCTATTCCGGCCTCGCGGTCGCACAGACGCACCTAACGCCGGCTTATCTGCGCCGGATCGCGGGGGTTTTCCGCTTTCCCAGCAAGCGAGGTCGCTAATGGCCACCCTTCTTCTCTCCGCGGCCGGGCAGGCTGCCGGTGCCGGCATCGGCGGCTCGATCTTCGGCATCTCCGCCGCATCGATCGGACAGGTAGCCGGCGCCGTTGCCGGCGCGGTGATCGACCAGAAGCTCCTCGGCCAGGGCTCAGCGGCGGTCGAGACCGGCAAGGCCCGTTCGCTTCGGCTTCAGACATCGACCCCCGGAGCGCCGATCCCACAGCTTTGGGGCCGCATGCGCGTCGCTGGGCAAATCATCTGGTCGACGCGCTTCCTGGAGACCACCCGCACCACCACCCAGGGCGGCAAATCGACAGCGCCGTCGACCACAGTCACGGCCTATTCCTATTCGATCTCCCTGGCGCTCGGTCTTTGCCGCGGGCGGATCGATCGGGTGGGCCGCATCTGGGCCGATGGTAAGCGGCTCGACGCCACCGATCTCGAGCTGCGCGTCTACCCCGGCGACGACGCCCAACTCCCAGACCCTAAGATCGAGGCAGTCGAGGGCGCCGGCACCGTGCCCGCCTTTCGCGGGCTCGCCTATCTGGTGATCGAGGATCTTCCGCTCGGCCGCTTTGGCAACCGCATCCCGCAATTCACCGTCGAGGTGTTCCGCTCGGTCGAGAATGGGGCCGAGGGCCCGGAGACAGGCACACCGTTGCCGAGCTTGATCCAGGCTGTGGCGCTCTCCCCAGGCACCGGCGAATTCGCGCTCGAGACCGAGATCGCGGAGTATGTTTATGACGGCGGGGTCAAGGAGCGCGCCAACATCAACACGCCCGAGGCGCGCCCCGACCTGCTCGTCGCCCTGGACGCGCTCGAAGCCGAGATCCCCGCGTGCCGGTCGGTCTCTTTGGTCGTCTCCTGGTTCGGCAGCGATCTGCGCTGCGGGCGCTGCCGCGTCGAGCCCAAGGCGGAGGCCGCGAACCGCACGGCGCTGCCCGAACCCTGGTCGGTCACGGGTCTCGATACCAGCACCGCACGGCTCGTCTCCCGCGACGCAGAGGATCGCCCGGTCTTCGGCGGCACCCCTTCCGACGCCTCGGTCATCCGCGCGATCAGGGAGATGAAGGCGCGCGAATTGGGGGTGATGCTGTATCCCTTCCTTCTGATGGACATCCCCGCCGGCAACGGTCTGACCGACCCTTACGGTCGGGCCGAGCAGCCGCCCTTCCCCTGGCGCGGACGGATTACACTAGATGCCGCCCCTGGCCAGCCCGGCTCGACCGACCAGACCGCCGCCGCGGCCGATGAGGTGCGGGCCTTTTTCGGCACCGCCAAGGCGACCCACTTCCAGATCGCGGATGGCCAGGTGCACTATTCGGGCCCACAAGAGTGGGGCTGGCGCCGGTTTGCGCTGCATATGGCAGCCCTCGGAGCGGCGGCCGGGGGCGTCGAAGCGATCTGCATTGGCACCGAGCTCCGGGAGCTGACCACCCTGCGGTCCGGCAAGACCAGTTACCCGGCAGTCGACGAGTTGATCGACCTGGCGGCAGAGGTCCGCACGCTTCTGCCAGAGGCCAAAATCTCTTACGCCGCCGACTGGTCCGAGTATTTCGGCCACCAGCCGAGCGATGGTTCCGGCGACCGGATTTTCCACCTGGACCCGCTTTGGGCCGACGAGAACATCGATTTCATCGGCATCGACGATTATCTGCCCCTGTCAGATTGGCGGCACGAACCGGACCATCTCGACCGGGCGATCGCTCCGGCGATCCACTCCCTGCCCTATCTGCGCGGACAGGTCGAAGGCGGCGAGCATTACGACTACTACTACGCCTCAGACGCAGACCGGGCGGCTCAGATCCGCACCCCCATCGCCGACACGGCCAATGGCGAGCACTGGGTGTTCCGCCCGAAGGACATCAGAGGCTGGTGGCAAAATCCCCATCACAACCGTATCGATGGCGTCCGCCAAGGCACACCGACCGCTTGGATACCCCGCTCGAAACCGGTTTGGTTGACCGAGACCGGTTGCCCAGCGGTTGATCTCGGGGCCAACATGCCCAACCTCTTCTATGATCCGAAAAGTTCGGAGAGCGGCCTGCCCCCTGGCTCCGTGGGCGCCCGCGACGACGAGATGCAGCGCCGCTATCTTCAGGCTAAGATCGGGTACTGGGCTGACGCCGCGCCCGATATGGTCCCGCCCGGGCGCATTTATGTCTGGACCTGGGACGCCCGGCCGTTCCCTGACTTCCCCGCCCGCCAAAGCGCTTGGTCTGACGGGCCCGCCCACCAGGTCGGCCATTGGATCACCGGGCGCGTGGGCAACGGTGCGCTCGCCGACATCCTGCACGAGATCTGCGCCACGGCGGGGCTCGATGCGGTCGATGTCGGCGCCGTTTATGGCGGCGTCACAGGCTATCTGGTCGACGACATCGCAACCGCACGGGCCACCCTTCAGCCGCTGATGCTCGCCTACGGCCTCGACGCCCACGAATCCAGCGGCGCGCTCGTCTTCTCCATGCGTGGCCAGGCCGAGGCGGTGGCGCTCGCCCCAAACACACTGGTGGCGGGCGATGACGCGTTCGGCGCCGCGATCCGTACGCGCGAGAGCGACGGCGCGTCGCCGGACACGGTGCGTCTGGGCTATATCGAGGCGGAGAGCGACTACCGCATCGCCGCCGCCGCCGCCCGCCGACCGGATGGGGATGCAGCCAAGGTGAACGCCGAGTCCTTCGACCTTGCCCTGCCCTCCTCGGCCGCTCGGGCCATTGCTGAACGCTGGCTCGCGGAGGCAACCGCCGCCCAAGCGCGGATCAGCCTGTCCCTGCCGCCGTCCCAGCGGGCGCTCGAGCCAGCGGACCTTGTCCGTCTTCCCGGTGCGGGCCGCGGCGAGACCTACCGGATCGAGCGCATCGGCGAGGGAGTGGCACGGCGGGTGGAGGCGGTGCGGGTGGAACCTTCGGCCTATCTACCGGTCGCGATACCCGAGCGTCTGGTGGAACACTCCTTCACGCCCCCACCCGGACCGATATCGGCCCTTTTCCTCGACCTGCCCTATGCCGATGGCACGGGCTACGACCATGCCCCTTTTCTCGCCGTCTCTGCGGACCCCTGGGTGGGGACCGCTGCGGTATACCGCGCTGAGCTGGGCGCCGGCTGGACCTTGCTCACCGAGATCCGCCTCTCCGCCTTCGTGGGGATGCTGCTGGAGCCGTTGAAGGCGGGCGATCCTCGGATCTGGCAGCGTGAAAGCGTTGCTGTGCAGCTGCCTACAGGAAGCCTGGCAAGCCAGGAGCGGCTCGCCGTGCTTGGCGGCGCGAATGCAGTGGCGATCGAGGCCGCACCCGGCAGCTGGGAGATCGCGCAGGCAGCCGAGGCGGAACTTACCGGGCCGAACCAGATGCGCCTGAGCGGGCTGCTTCGCGGGCGCCGGGGAACGGAGGCGCTTGCGTCGGTGGAAATCCCGGCGGGCGCCCGTATTGTGGTGCTCGACAAGGCCGTCACCCGGCTGCCGCTCTCCCTCGATGCCCTGGGCCTGCCCATCACCTACCGGATCGGGCCGGCGGCCAAGCCCGTCTCCGACCCGACCTATCAAGAGATCACCTTCGCGGCAGGCGCGTTGGGGCTGAGGCCCTTTGCGCCGGCCCACCTGACGGTCAAGCAACTCCCCGGCGGCGATCTCTCGGTGTCCTGGGTGCGGCGAACCCGGATCGGCGGCGATGGCTGGGAGAGCGCTGATGTGCCCCTCGCCGAGGACCGGGAAGCTTACCGTTTGCGCATCCTGGCCGCTGGACAAGAGCGCCGGGTGGTCGAGACTTCGACCCCGACCTTCACCTATTCAGCGCAAGATAGGTTGACCGATCACACCGGCGGCCCGTTGACGCTCCGCGTCGCCCAACTCTCCACCACCTATGGCCCCGGCCTCGAGACAGGGATCCCCATCGATGACTGAGACACCCCGGTTCGGCCTGACGCTGCTCGAAGCGGCGCAGGCGCAGAAGCATATGACCGTCAACGAGGCGCTCGTGCGGCTCGACGCGCTGGCCGCAGTCTCGCTGTCCGGTATCGACATCACTGAGCCGCCCGAGGCCCCGGTATCTGGCGCCGTCTACGCCATCGGCAGCGGTGCCACGGCAGACTGGGCGGGGGCTGACGGGCGGCTCGCCATCGCATCCGGCGGCGGTTGGCAATTTGCCGACCCGTGGCCCGGGCTTCGGGCATGGAACGCGGCCCAAGCCGGCTGGTGGGTGCATCTGGGCGACGGGCTCTGGGTTGCGGGCGCCGTCGCAGTTTCGGCCGGCGGAGCCGCGACCCTGGCCCGCGTCGCGGAGATCGACCACTCAATCTCGCCGGGTTCCGTTTCCACCATTTCGGATGCGATCCCCGACAAGGCGGTGGTGCTCGGCATCTCGGCACGGGTGACCTCGGAGATCACCGGGGCGGGCAGCTGGCGTCTGGGCGTCGGAGGGTCCAATAACCGCTACGGCTCTGGCTTCGGGGGCGCGATTGGGTCTGTTGCCGAGGGAGTGACGGGCTCGCCCGTGGCCTATTACGGTGGCACTGACCTGCTGATCACGGCTGAGTCCGGGAGCTTCTCAGCGGGCGCGCTGCGGATTGCAATCCATTATTGGCAGATCTCGGCGCCGCTCTGAGGCAGGCGGACGCCCCCCCGCGGACTTATTCAGAAGCCAGCGCCGAGGCTTGCCGGTCGGAAACTTCGGCGGATGCGGGCAACTCCAGACCATCCACCGCGGCAACCGCATCGCTGGAAGCGCCCTCCTCGGTGATGCGCGCATAGCCAGCGCGGATCGCCTCGGCCGACACCGGCACGCGCTTGACCACGGAGCCCGGACGACCTGCCGGCCCGTAGATCTCCCCGTCGACCATGAAGAAGACCGCACCTGCATTGCCAGCGCGCAACTCTGCCTCCGCGATCCGCTCCGGCAACTTGTAGCGCTCGCCCGGTCCGAGGATCCCCTCGAAGATCACCGCCCGGTTCTCATCGCGCACACGGATCCAGGCATCGTCGACCGCGCGAATGGCCAGCCCGGCCTCACCCGGCGCCACGACACGCTCCGGCGCGGGCTGCTCTGCCGATGCCACCGTCCCGACCGTCTCTTCTGGCGGCGTAAGCGCGGGGTCGCCCCCGGCTTCGACACCGCTCACGGGAGGCTCTTGCGCCGGGTCGCGCGGGTCGACCGGCACCGTCAGCGCGGCGATCATCCCCGCCTCGTCTGGGTCGATCGCAGAGATCGGCCCGTCTCGCCGTTGGAGCGGCGGCGCGTCGTCCGGCGCGAAGACAGCAGCGAGCACACCGCCCGAGCCGTAAGCCTCGACGGTGGGGCGCGCAATGGAGACATCGGCGAATTCCGCCTCGATGATGCGCGGTGGTTCGGCCGCCACCTGAGGCGCCTCCGGCAACGGCGCAAAGCCGACTTTTTGAACGTTTTGCAGCAGCGCATAGCCGCCGGCGGCGATGCCGCTCACGAGCGCAAGCAAGGCGACAACGGAGGCCAACCAGCCGAGCGAGATCCGGGCGGCGAAGCGCGTCTGGTTCGGCACGACGGCAAAGCGCGATTGGTCGAAAGCGGTCGGCCCTGTGCTCCGGCCCGGGTTGTCGAGCCGCCGCGCGCCCGAGGCGGGTCCGGGGCTGCTGCGGGTCGGCGCAACGAAACCGGACTCCGCGCAAAATCTTTCATACACCGCGTCGGGATCCATCCGCAGATAGCGCGCATAGGATCGCACATATCCCGACACGACTGAGTCATTGGGAAATGCCGATAAGTCGGCGTTCTCGATCCCGAGGATCAGCTCGCCCTTTATGCGCAGCTCGCGCTGAACATCGGCAATCGTCTTGCCCATCGAGGCCCGCTCCCCGCGGATCTGGTCCCCCAGCGTGACCTCGTAGTCATCGAACCCCCGAAGTTGCATTCGGGTCACCCCTGCTCTCGAAATCCCGCCATTCCCAGTCGACCGCAGATGTTCGTTGCTCCGCGTTAACCCGATTATCGCAAATGCGTGCGCCAAGCGCAATGCAAACGACCACATCGCACCCCAATAATTTGGGCCTCACCCGCTTTGAGCGACAAAATAGAGGGGGTGGGGTCCGGTTATCGAGGACCAAGTGGGGTCTTGGGAAAAAGCTGCGGGCGGTGTTTTGAGGAAGGTCAGGCCCGCGCATCGGGGGAGATTCGCCGTCCGGCGGGCCAATCCGGCGGGCCACCCCGACGCGCCGGACCCGCTCAAGCGGCGTTGAGCGCAGCCCAGAGCTTTTGCGGCGTATAGGGCGGGTCCACTTCCGCTGCCCCGGCGGATGCGAGCGCGTCGATCACGGCCAGCGCCGTCGCCGGGATGCCCGCCACCGAGCCAGCCTCACCGCATCCCTTGACCCCCAACGGGTTGGTCTCCGCCGGGATCTCCAGGAATGACAGCGTGAAGGGCGGCACATCGGCCGCACGCGGGATCGCGTAATCCATGAAGCTCGCGGTCAGCGGCTGCCCGGTCTCGACGTCCCACACCGCTTGCTCCCCGATCACCTGGCCGATCCCCTGGACGACACCGCCATGCACCTGGCCGGCCACGAGATCTGGATTGATCAAGCGGCCGAAGTCGTCGACGATCGTGTAGCGCGTGAGCGCCAGCGCGCCGGTTTGGGGATCGATTTCGGCCTCGGCGATATGGCACCCGTTCGGGAAGGTGCTCGCGCGGTCGTCGACCCGACCCGCCCCGACGAGCCCCCCCGCCTCCTGCGCGATCTCGCCCAGCGTCACGCGACGATCAGTCCCGGCAACGCGATACGCACTCTCCGCCGCTGAGAACTCGATATCCGCCTCCGCCACTTCGAGCTTTTCGGCAGCCAGGCGGCGCCCGGCCTCGCGGATCTCGCCCGCGGCCAACAGGATGACCCGCGACGCCATCTTGGCCGAGCGGGAGCCGCCCGTGCCCCCGCCCGCGGGCAGCGCATCCGAATCTCCCTCCATCAGCTCGATTTTCTCGAAGTCGATCCCGATCTCCTGATGCAGGATCTGGGCCCAGGCGGTCGCATGTCCCTGCCCGTTGGACTGAGTGCCGACCCAGATCCGGGCGCTGCCTTCGGGGGTCACCTCGATACGGGTCGTCTCGACCGGCCCGCCCCCCGTCCGCTCCATGTAATAGGCGATGCCGCGGCCGAGCAGCCGTCCGTTGGCCCGGGCAGCGGCCTGGCGCGCGGGAAAGCCCGCCCAATCCGCCTCTGCAAGCGCCCTCTCGAGCACCGCATGGGTGTCAAGGCTGTCGAAGGTGAACCCGCCCGGGGTCGTATGCGGCAGCATATCCGGGGTTACGAGGTTGCGGCGCCGGATCTCCACCCGATCGAGCCCGATCTTACGGGCGGCCGCGTCCATCAAACGCTCGGTCGCATGGATCGTCTCTGGCCGCCCAGCCCCGCGATAGGCATCCGTCGGCGGCGTGTTGAGGAAGGCGCCGCGCACCCGGCAATGGATTTGGGGCACCGCATACATCCCCCCGAGCAGCGGCGCGGAGAACACAGTGTGCACCGCCACGCCCACCGACGAGTAGTGCGCGCCGAGGCCGGACACCGTGTCCATCCGCATGGCGAGCACCCGTCCTTCCGCATCGAAGGCGCCCTCGACCCACCCCCGCATGTCGCGCCCTTGGGCGTCGGATAGAAAGCTCTCCGATCGGTCGCCGACCCATTTCACCGGCCTTCCCGTCTCCTGCGCCGCCAGCGCGGCCAGCGCGTATTCCGGATGGGTCATCAACTTCATGCCGAAGCCGCCGCCGACATCCGGCACCCGGATGCGGATCTGCTCAGGCGCGACCCGGAGCGCGCGGGCAAGCCGTCCGCGCATGCCATGGGCTCCCTGGCAGCCGACCCAACCGTCCCACCGCGCCGTCTCGGTGTCGTAGGAGATGTTGATCGCCCGCGGCTCCATGGACGCCACGACCACTCTCTGATTCAGAACTTGGGTCGAAACCACATGCGTCGCACGCGCGAAAGCGTCCGCGACCGCATCGGCATCGCCATGAGCCCAGCTGTAGGCGAGGTTGCCCGGCGCTGCCTCGTGAAGCTGCGGCGCACCCTCGGCCAGGGCTGCCACCGGGTCTACGACAACCGGGAGCTCTTCGGTCTCCACCTCGATGGCCTCCGCCGCCTCCTCGGCCAGGGCCCGCGACTCGGCGACGACGAAGGCGATCGGCTGGCCGACGAAGCGCACCCGGTCCGCCGCCAGATGCGGGACCTCGACCGCCGCCGGCGCCGGCTCGAAGGGGAACTCGTTGACCAGCGGCGCCAAACGCTCGGCGACCTCGGCTTGGGTGTAGACGGCGAGAACGCCAGGCATCGCCCGCGCAGCCGCAGCATCGACGCGCAGCAATCGGCCATGGGCAATGTCGCTCCGGCGCAGCGCCGCATGGGCTTGGCCCGGAAAGTTCAGATCGCTGACAAAGCGACCTGCGCCGCGAACCAGGCGCTCATCCTCGGTCCGGCGCACCGGCTGACCCACCCCAAATTTCATGACAACCACCCTTCGCCTGTGCTAACCGACGTCTAAGGGTGCGGTGAGCTCTTGTCGCGTCAAGATTGTTTTCGGGCTCACCTACTTGCACGATGCGGGAAATTAAGACAAACTCCCAATGTCGTGTGGTTGCGCGTTTTCTCTGCCTGGGTTCGGCGGACGCACGAATCGGGAGACCTCAAAGGTGTTCAAGGACGATCGGCTGATCTCGATCCTGAGCGGGGTCATTTTGATGATCGCCATCGGCACTGTGGTGCAGCGCGGTGGCCCTCTCGTCGAGATGTTTGGCGAGACCGATGCGCGTGTGCTCGTCTCCGACACAGCAGATGCGCGCGTCGGCGTTCTCACGAGAATTGATGTTTTGTCCAACGACAGCGGCCTGCGCCCACGCGACCGCGACCGATTGCGGGTGGTTGATGCGCCGGAATGCGGTCGCGTTTTCGTTCAGGAGCGCGCCCTGCAGTACCTTCCAACGGAAGAGTGCTCTGGCCCGCAGAGCATCACCTATGCGATCGGGGCCGATCCGGATGCGCCCACCGCCACGGTGCTCGTTAGCTTGCGCGGCCCGTCGGGCGAAGCACTCTCGGGTGTCCGCCAGCCCGTCCCCCGCCCGAGCCAACCACCCGCAGCCAGCGAGGTGCCGCCTGAAGAGCCCGTATCCGCACCGGCGGTCGACGGTGTCGCCTCGGCGCGCAACCCAGCTCTAACCGGCCGCGCGCCCGATCCGGTTCGCCGTTTCGACCCCTCTATCGTCGCCGTGCCCGACCTCAAAGGCTTGGATCTCGACTCGGTCGACCTGAGCCTTGCGCAACCGGCGCCGCGCGTTGGGGCCGGGACCCCGCCCATCGCCACGCCCGAAATTCTTGCCGGGCCCGAGTTGCGCGCCGGTCTCGACGGCCTGCGTGGCGCCGAGCCGGTCGCCCAGCCCTCGCAGACCGTCATGCGCGCTCCCGTTTCGATCACCGAGCAGCTGGGCGATGCGCGGAACAACGACTTCGTCGCATCCCAGAGCCGTGGGGGTCTGTTGTCCCGGCCCAGCCGCGCACAAACACAAGCGACCCCGACCGAGGGTGCGCTTGCGTCGGTCGCTCAGCCCGATCCGGTGTCGCGCGGCCCGGTTTCGCAGTGGACCCCGAGCACCCTTTCCGTCGGTGCAGCGCCCGCTTCCCCCGCTCACGAACTCGATACAACGCCCGATTTCGAGGTTGCTGAACGGCCGAACCAGCCGGTTTCCCCGAGCTTGTCGCAGCCTCAACAACCGAGCGGCATTGCGCAAGGGTCGGGCATTTCGGCGCCCGCCGCACCAGGCTTGCCGGGCCGTACCGCGCCTCCGACCGGGCCTCGGCCATCGATCGGAGCGCCGCCATCCCCGCCGGCTCTCAGGGGTCAACCAACCGCGCCGCAATCCGCGCCGACAGAGCCAGAGCGCCGCGTCGCTCAGGCTGACCAAGAGGACGTGCCAGAGGCGCCGGAGCCTCGGGTTCAAACCAGCCTGCAGGGTGGTCTGGAGCTGCGGGAGCGTGGCATCGACCGGGTCGCGCGCCTGGGCTTGCCGAGCGACGAAGTCATCGCCCGGTCGCAACGTGTGCCGAGCGTGTCCCTCGCCGAGATCGATCGGACCCCTGACGGTTTCGTCACGCCTGAGCTGCCCGGGTTTTCCAACGGCTCGGGTCTGTCGGATTCGCGGGTACCCCGCGTTGAGATGCCGTCGATCGCTTCCAACCAGGGGGAACGGCTGGCACTCGCACCACCTGAGGCCGGGCTGGGGGATATTCGCAACCTCGGCAGCCAGTCGGCCATTCGGCCGGTCGAGATCATCATTCCCTCCGCGCTGGGGCGGCCCGAACAGTCTGATATCGGCATCCGCCGTCCAGCACCTGCTCCGCAATTGGGCAGCGAGGCGGAAGCCGAAAGCTCCGACCCGGATGCACCCGCCTTCGACCCTGACGCCCCCGCTTTCGATCCGGATGCGCCCGCCTTCGACCCGGATGCCCCTGCCTTCGACCCCGACCAGCCCGCCGGCGAACCAGGGCAATTGGCGCGCAACGGGTCGCCTACAAACTCACGCGTTCAAGCGGGACCGTCGGGCACGGGCATTCAGCCCGGCGTGGTGCAACCTGGGGTGCAGCCTGGGATCGGCGGCACCCAGCTTGCCCGCCGCTCAGAAAGCGGCGAGACCTGTCTCGAGGAGCCGAGTTTCCAGATTTCGGCCAGTTCGGACGGCATCACATCGGTTTCGATCACCGCGCCTTGCTTCGCAGAGCGCCTGATCCGCCTGCGCTATTACGATATCGAGCTGTCGCAATTGGCCGATAGCACAGGGCGCGTCGTGTTCGGTGTTCCCGGTTTCGAGCGCAGCACCCTGGGACGGATCGTCTTCCCAGACGGCACGACCATCGACACGGAGCTCCCCTTCTTCGGGACGGAAAGGTTCGTCAGGGTCGCTCTGATCTGGGACGCGCCGGTGACGCTGGAACTGCATGCGCGGGCGCGGTCCAAGCCCTACTGGTCAGAAGGGCATTTCTGGCCGGAGCGCCCAGGTAACGGGCGCGATGCCCGCCGCCTCGGCAGCGGCTACCTGACAGCGATCGACTCGCGAGCGCCTTCGAGTGCGTCGATGCGGGTCTACACCCACTACATCCGGGCGACATCGCGTCCGGAAGTGATCGAGCTGATGGTCGACTATGCGAGCCGCCGCCGGGTCGGCGCGCGGGAAACCTGCGGCGACGGTCCCTATGCGGCCCCGCGCTACCGCGTGATGCGGTCTGAGTTCGGCGTCATGCAGCGCGAGCGTCGTGCCGTGCTGGGCGCTCTCGACTGCGACGATGTCGCAGATTTTGGAGATCGACTCGACGATGCCGCGGTGCGTGACATCGTCGTGTTGAACAGGTGACCGGGGTCGGGATGTCCCGGCGCTCTCGACAGACGCGGATGAGGGGAGTGACTATGCGGATCATGCGTTTTGGTTTCGGATACGCGCTTGCTGGGGCGCTGGCTGCCGGTGGGTTAGCACAGGCGCAGGAGGGTGATCAGACGATCACTCTCAAGTCGTTCGACGGTTTCACCCAGTTGCGCGGTGAGCTCGTCGAGTTCGACGGCCAAACATACACCATCGCCACCCGGCTCGGCACGCTGCAGATCGACGGGTTCCAGGTGAGCTGCGAAGGCGAAGCCTGCCCTGAGCAGCTCCTGTTCGGCGCCGAATTCGGCGTTTATGGTTCCAACACGGTGGGCGCGGCGCTGATGCCCGCGCTGATCGAGGGCTATACCGACACGCTCGAGGCGACCCTGGTGCGGGAGCCGGGCGCTGAAGAGAACGAATCGTTGCTGCGCATCGTCCACGAAACGGGCGAAGATCTGGCCACCATCGACCTGCGGGCCCACGGCTCCGGCACTTCCTTCCCGGCGCTCGCCCAAGGCCAGGCGGATATCGGCATGGCATCGCGCCCGATCAAAGAGGACGAGGTCGTCCTGCTGAACGATGCCGGTCTGCCCGATCCTCGCGACACCGCGCAGGAGAACGTCGTCGCGCTCGACGGCCTGATCATTCTCACCCACCAGGACAACCCGATTCGCTCGATCACGATGAGCGAGATCGCGCAGGTCTTTTCGGGTCAGATCACCAACTGGTCCCAGCTTGGCGGTCTCGATCGCGAAATCACTGTCTACTCGCGCGATGCAAAGTCGGGCACCTTCGACACCTTTAAGTCGCTCGTGCTGAGCCCCAACGGCGTGAACCTTAGCGAGGACGCGTTCCTCTACGAAGACTCCAACCAGCTGTCCGACGATGTGGCCGCCGACATCTCCGGCATCGGCTTCGTCGGCTTCGCCTATGCCCGCGCCGCACGGGTGCTGCCGATCCGGCTGGAATGTGGGCTGGTTTCGTTCCCAACTACCTTCGCCATCAAGGCAGAGGAATACCCGCTCGCTCGGCGGCTCTACCTGTACACCGCCCCTGAGATGTCGAACGTGCACTCGGAGAACCTCCTCGACTTCGCGCTCTCCCAGGGCGCCGCGCCGTATGTCGAAGAGGCAGGCTTTATCTCGCTCGTTCCGGAGGGCCAGTCGCTGCGCGAGCAGGGTCTGCGCATCGCTTATGCGATGACCGAAGAGGACGAGTTCTCGCTCGACTTGATGCGCGAGATGCTCACCGAGTTCAAAGACGCCGAGCGCCTCTCCACCACCTTCCGGTTTACGCCGGGCTCCTCGCAGCTGACCGCCCAGAGCCAGCGTGATGCGGAGTCCTTTGCTCGCGACATCGTCAACGGCAAGTTCGACGGCAAGGAGATCATCCTCGTCGGCTTCACGGACTCGATCGGGCAGTTCGACCTGAACCAAGCGCTCGCCACCCGTCGGGCGCAGGGCGTGCTGTTCACCATGAACGAGGCGGTTGTGAACGAATCTGGCCCGGCTGACTTCACCGGTGCGAATATCCGCGTCCAAGGATATGGCGAGCTTACCCCGGTGGGCTGCAACACCACCTTCGCCGGGCGCGTCGCCAACCGCCGCGTGGAGGTGTGGGTCCGCTGATCCGCCCCACCCGACTGAGACAACAGAGCCCCGCGCGGATCGCCCGCGCGGGGTTTTCCTTTTGCCGCGGCTCGGCCAGACTTCCCATGGAAGACAACACCCAAAAACCCGAGGGAGAGCCCCATGACCCGTGACGTCGTCATTCTCGACGGAGCCCGCACCGCGATCGGAACCTTCGGCGGCGGCCTCGCCGGCGTGCCGCCCACTGAGACAGCCGCCCATGTCTCACGAACGGCACTGGAGCGGTCGGGCCTCGACGGCGGGCAGATCGGCCACGTCGCCTTCGGCCATGTGATCAACACCGAGCCGCGCGACATGTATCTCTCGCGCGTGGCGGCGATCGAGGCCGGCGTCCCGGACACTGCCCCGGCGATGAACGTGAACCGCCTGTGCGGCTCCGGCGCCCAGGCGATCGTCTCGGTGTTCCAGTCGGTCGCGCTCGGGGATGCGGATTACGGCCTGGCCGGCGGCGCGGAGGCAATGTCGCGCAGCCCTCATGCGCTCCAGGTCGCACGTTTCGGCCAAAAGATGGGCGACGCGAAGGCGCCAGATATGATGATCGGCGCGCTCAACTGCCCGTTTGGTACCGGCCATATGGGGGTAACCGCGGAAAATGTGGCGGCCGAGCACCAAATCAGCCGCGCAGAGCAGGACGCCTTCGCGCTTGAGAGCCAGACCCGCGCAGGCGCTGCCCAAGCCGAGGGCCGCTTCGCCGCCCAGATCGCGCCCTTCGCCATCAAGACCCGCAAGGGCGAGATCATCTTCGACACCGACGAGCATCCCAAGCCCGACACCACGCTCGAGGCCCTCGCCAAACTCAAACCCGCCTTTAAGAAGGACGGCACGGTCACGCCCGGCAACGCATCCGGGATTAACGACGGGGCGGCGGCGCTGGTCCTGGCCGAGGCAGAGGCCGCAGAGAAGGCCGGGCACCGGGTGCGGGCGCGCATCCTGGGCTACGCCCATGCCGGCGTGCGCCCGGAGGTGATGGGACTGGGCCCGATCCCCGCGGTGACCAAGCTGCTGGCGCGGATTGGCCTAGAGGCCGGGGACTTCGATGTGATCGAGAGCAACGAGGCCTTTGCCGCCCAGGCCTGCGCGGTGAATAAGGGACTTGGCCTCGATACGTCTAAGGTGAACCCCAATGGCGGGGCGATTGCGTTGGGTCATCCAATCGGGGCAACAGGGGCGATATTGGTTCTCAAGGCACTCGCAGAACTGGAGCGGACCGAAACCAAGCGCGCGCTCGTCACCATGTGCATCGGCGGCGGCCAAGGGATCGCGATCGCCCTCGAACGCCCCTGACCAGCCCGGCGCAGATCCTAACTCCTGACCAGAGCGAGCGCCCCCGGCGCTCGCCACAACGTCACGTCACACGCTTTGCCCGGATGCGGGCCCGACTGGATCCGAGTTCCGAGAAACCGAGTGTTTCGATGTTCCTGTCTTGGGCGTTGGTCCATCTCAGGCATCGTCACGCATGCCCAAGCAGGGCTCGGCTGCCCGATGAGCCGGCGCGTCGTCGCTGGATGTGCGCCATGGCCACCGTGCCGCCGGACCAGATTGGGAGATAGCCCGCCAAAGGCGGCGGCGCCCCTGCGGGTTTGACACGCGCGCCGGGGACATTGGCAAGGGTTGGAGAGTTTGGCCAGGCGCGGCATTCTCCGTGTTTTGCAGCCTAAAGAGGCAAACCGGCCCTCGGTCGGGCCACGAGCCAATGCGTGCGCCCGCCGTCGGGAGTCGCTAAGCTCGCGTCAGACTTGGCGGAAGGAAGGCCCATGACCCACGGTTATGAGACGGGGCGGCTCGATCTGCCCTTTGTCGGGGTGGCGACATTCGCGAAGCGGCCCCTGGTGACGGACTGGGGGGCAATCGATGCGGATGTGGCTGTGCTCGGCGCGCCCTTCGATGCCGGCACCCAGTGGCGCGCGGGTGCGCGCTTCGGCCCTCGCGCAGTCCGCGAGGCCTCGACGCTGTTCGCCTTCGGCCATGCGGGCGCCTATGACCATGAGGACGACAGGCTCTATCTCGGGCCAGATATCCGCATCGTCGATATCGGCGATGCTGATATCATCCACACGGACACCGAGCGCAGCCATGCCAATATCCGTGCGGGCGTTGCGGCGATCCTGGCGGCGGGAGCCCTGCCGGTGGTGATCGGCGGGGACCATTCGGTCAACATCCCCTCCATCGAGGCGTTTGAGGGTGCCGAGCCGGTCCATCTCCTCCAAATCGACGCCCATCTCGACTTCGTCGATATCCGCCACGGGGTCACCCGAGGCCATGGCAACCCGATGCGCCGAGCGGCGGAGAAGCCCTGGGTCAGCGGGCTTACACAGCTCGGCATCCGCAACGTCTCCTCGACCGCGCGGGAGGGTTATGAGGATGCGCGCGCGCGCGGCTCCGATATCCTCTCCGTGCGCCAGGTGCGCGCGCTCGGGGCGGAGGCGGTGGTGGCGCGTGTTCCACAAGGCCGTGTCTATGTGACGATCGACATCGACGCCTTTTGCCCCTCGATCGCGGCGGGGACGGGGACCCCCTCCCATGGCGGGTTCCTCTACTACGAGGTGCTGGAGATCCTGCAAGGGGTCGCGCGGCGCTGCGATGTGGTCGGGGTCGATCTCGTCGAGGTGGCGCCGGACTACGACCCGTCGGGCTCCACGCAGGTCCTCGCCGCCCAACTCTTGCTCAACTTTCTCGGCTTCGTCTTCGACGCGCGTTGACAGCGGTATTCCCATCCACAATCCGATCAGACCAAAAATTCAGGGTTTCTGTTTTGGCAATCAACGACATTTTCTTTGCAACCAATCGGCGGATCTCTCAGGAAAACCCGCTCGAATTCGATTACAGACTGTACCCGCAGAAGCCCTTCTTCTTCAGGGTCGGGGTGGCCAAGGTCGAGAAGCTCGACGGCTCCCCCTGGGATCTCGAGGGCGAAGGATATGAGATGCGCTCGGCCGAGATTTACGACGAGATCGAACCGAGCGAGCAACACCGGGACGGCGTTCCGGCAAGCCCGAGACTGTTTGCGGCAATTCAAAAGACTGTGACCGAAAACCCGCGCGATGTTCTGGCCTTTATTCATGGGTTTTCCTCGAGCTTCGAGAGTTCGATGTGCCGCGCCAACGAACTTCGCGATGTCTACCGCTCTCCCGGCCGCTGCCCCCACACGGGGGACTTCACCGGGCCACGCGAACCGGTCACCTTCGCCTTCTCCTGGCCGTCGGACGAGAGCGTGTGGGATGGCGAGGGGCTTCGTTGGGCCTACCACTCGGACCGTGACGACGCCGCGGCTTCTTCGCGAGCCATGGCGCGGTTCGCGCTGAAGGTCCAAGCCTACCTGAGCAAGATCGACCGACGCGCGCGCTGCCATCAGCGGATCAATCTCGTTGCGCACAGCATGGGGAACTGGGCCTTCGCCAACGCGATCCAGTCCCTTGTGAGCATTGCCGAAGAGGAGGGGCTGGCGATCCGGCCGATGTTCGACAACGTCTTCTTAATGGCGGCCGATCTCGATGCGCAGGCCCTGAACAAGAGCGACATGCTCGGCCCGCTCTTGCAGATCGCCAAACGGATTCACGTCTACCACGCCGCGAATGATTTTGCGCTGTCCCTGTCCAACGCCAAACACGGCAAGCCGCGCCTGGGCCATGATGGGCCGCTCGACCTCCCGATGAGCACCGGTAACGTCTTTGCCGTTGACTGCAGCCTCGTGTCCGACACCCCGGCCGACAGCCACCGCCACCAGTATTACCGGCTGGCGCCTGAGGTGATCTCCGACGTGCGCCAAGTTCTCGCCGGTGTCGACATGGACCGGATCACGGGCCGCGAGCCCGTCTCCGAGCGGAAATGGCGGATCGAGCGCGACGCCAAAGCGCGGGGCGAGCAGCAGTCGAGCCGACCCGGCCAGCCGAACAGGCCGAAAGGGCGGAGGCGATGAATGAAGGCTAAGCGGGGCGGAAGCCGGTGGCGACCACATACATCTCCGAGCTGTCGGCGCGGGAGGCCGGGGGCTTCACATGGGCGACCCGCTGGAAGCGCTGCTTGAGGCGAGCGAGGAGCTGGCCCTCGGTGCCGCCCTGGAGAACCTTGGCCACGAAACTGCCGCCGGGGCTGAGGACCTGGAAGGCGAACTCGGCTGCGGCCTCTGCCAGCGCCATAATCTTCAGGTGATCGGTCGCCTTATGTCCCGTGGCGGGTGCTGCCATATCGGAAACCACGGCATCGGCCGGCCCGTCGAGCGCCGCCAGGAGCGCGTCCTCGGCGCCGGGATCCAAAAAATCCGCCTCGATCAGGGTGGCGCCGGGGATCGGCTCAACCGCCTGAATGTCGAGCCCGATGACCCGGCCCACCGCCTTGCCGCGCTTCTCGCCGAGCGCATTGGCGCGGGCGACGGCGACCTGGGTCCACCCCCCCGGCGCGCAGCCGAGATCGACCACCCGGGCGCCAGGCAGGAGAAAGCGAACCCGATCGTCAATTTCCAGGAGCTTGTACGCGGCACGACCGCGATAGCCGTCCTTCTTCGCCCTGGCGACATAAGGATCGTTGAGCTGGCGCTCGAGCCACCGCGTGGAGGAGAGCTTGCGCCCCTTCGCGGTCTTCACCCTGACATGGAGGCTCCGCTCGCCGCGCCCCGAGCCGCCCTTGTTCGGCACCTTGGCCATCTTTCTGACCTCACCCGGCCGCGACGCGGGACTGGCTCAACAGCCCGTAGAGCATCCCCTCGCGCAACCCACGGTCGGCAATCCGCATCCGCGCGACCGGCCAGGCTCGCAGGATGGTCATCAGGATGGCAGCGCCGGCGAGCACCAATCCCGCCCGGCCGCGACCGATGCCGGGATGAGCTGCGCGCCCCTGCACCCCCATATCCAGCAACCGATCAGCCACCTGGACCACCGCCTCGCGCTGTATCCAGAGCCCGTCGACGCGCGCGCGGTTGTAAGATCGCAGGCCCAGATGTATCGCGCCGAAGGTGGTCGCCGTTCCGGAGACGCCGATGATCTGCAACCGCCGGGTACTCGCCGTACGGTCGATGCAGCGGAACGGGGCGAAACGCCCCAGCGCCTGCTCCACATAGGCGGTCATCTCGCGGAAGCGGGCGCGCTCATCCGAAATTGCGGCAAATCGGTCGCCCAAGGTTGAGACGCCCATCGGCAGGGAGATCCAGTCGGTCACGCGGGCATTGGTCGGCCGGGCCAGGCCGGCCCGGGCCATCGGCGAAAGCTCCCGGACGACAATGCGGCGCTCCGGTGGCGGGACCTCCGAGAGATCGATCCAGATGAGTTCCGTCGAGCCCCCGCCGATATCGTAGACGAGGAGCTGCTCCGCCCGGGGATCGATCAGCGGCGCGCAGCCGGCAACCGCAAGCCGGGCCTCCTCCTCGGCGCTGATCACGTCGAGCTGCAGCCCGGTCTCACGGGTCACGCGCTCGAGGAAACCCTGCGCGTTGGTCGCGCGGCGGCAGGCTTCGGTCGCAATGTTGCGGTGGATGCGCGCCCGGTGGAAGCGGAGTTTGCTGGCGCAGATCTTGAGCGCTTTAACGGCCCGGTCCTGGGCCTCGTCGGAAAGCCGATTGGTCCCCTCAACGCCTTCGCCGAGCCTGACCGCCCGGGAAAACGCATCGACCACTTCGAAATCTTGCCCCGCAGGCCGTGCGATCAGCAGGCGGCAATTGTTGGTGCCGAGGTCGAGGGCCGCGATTGCGGGCCGGAGAGACCGCTGCCCGCCCGCAGGACGCAAGCGCCGCCGACCGCCCGCGTCCTCGGATCCGTTCCCGCCGCCGATGTTTCCGTCCGCCGACACGTTGTGATGCCCACCGCCCTTTTCAGCCCTTTTGCATAGGACGAAGCCATGCGTCCCGGCAAGGGGAAGCTCGCCCCAAGACCGAGCCGGGCGCGCTCCGGCTTAGCCGCAGCTTGCGATCTGGCTGGGGGCCTGCGGCTCGATCCCGAGCGCTGTGCAGACGGCGAAGCTGAGCTCCGCAGAGTTTAGCGTGTACAGGTGCAGATGATCGACACCGTTGCTGAGCAACTCGTCACACTGTTCCGTCGCGATTGCGATGGAGAGCATGCGCTCATCTTGGCGTGTCTCCGCATTGTCGAACGCGCGCCACATCCAGTCTGGCACCGTGGTCGCGCATTTCTCGGCAAACCGGGTCATCTTGTCGAAATCGACGATCGGTAAGATGCCCGGCACAATCGGCGCCGATATGCCGGCCGCGGCACAGGCGTCACGGAAGTGCAGGAATTTCTCGGTCTCGAAAAAGAACTGCGTGATTGCACCGGTCGCGCCAGCATCAATCTTGCGTTTCAGCCAATCGATATCGTGGGCGGTACTTTGCGCTTCCGGATGCTTTTCAGGATAGGCGCCGACCCAGATCTCGAAACTGCCGCTTGCCGCCAAGGTCTCGATCAACTCCACCGTATCGGCAAAGCCCTCAGGATGCGGCGTAAAGTGCCCGTGACCCTCCGGCGGATCGCCCCGGAGAGCGACAATGCGGTTGCAGCCGAGCCGCTCGTAGGACTTGGCGACCTTGATCACGTCGGCCTTAGAGGCACCCACACAGGTGAGATGGCCGGCAACGTCGAGCCCCGTCCGGTCGCGCACCCCGAGCACCGCAGCGAGGGACCGCTCGCGCGTCGACCCGCCGGCGCCATAGGTGACAGAGATGAAGTCCGGCCCGAGGGCGGCCAGGCGCGAGACGGTGTCCCACAGTCCTTGCGCGGCCATCTCGCTCTTTGGCGGAAACACCTCGAAACTGATCCGCGGACGATCCGGACGGCTGCTGACCATGGCGCTCCCCTTTCGCATCGGGCTACTGACTGTGATGGGATCGGTCTGACTGCGCGCGCTGTGCAACACACCCGATCTCGACATCTTAGAAGCGGGAGCATAAGAGCAGGCAAGCGACACCGCAAGGCCGGAAACCGACCTCGACCGATTGAGGGACGCCGCGCCGTTGCGCAGATGTCGCTCATGATACAGCGCTGGTCGAAATCGCGCGTCGCAATGGGCGCTCGAGACCCTAGATCATGTGAAACTCACTTGGGGGACGGCATGCCGCAACTGACCATTATCTCCTGGCGCGACATTCCGGCCCAAATCATCGTGGGCCGCGGCCGCAAGGCGGCCAAACGCGCGCAGCCCGAGCGCTTCGAGCAAGCGATCGACCGCTGCGCCATGAAGGTTGGCGCGCGGGAAAGCGATGCGTACATTGCTGAGATGCGCAAATCGCCCCCGATCGAGCGTGAGGGCGAGCCCGACGAGATTGCTGCCGCGGAAGCCGCGCGGATCGACAGCGAATACGACACCGAGCGGCTCAAGGCGCTTATCGCCAACGAAGGGTGGGCGGAGCCGCGGGCCTGAACCCGCGCTTTAGTATCCCGCCCCTCTGCGAAGGAGGAGACGACCATGGCTAACATTTTCGACATCTTCAGCGCCCGCAAAGCCGCCAAACCGGCCGTCGGACCCGGGCTGGTAGCGGGTTTCCTCCGCGGCTTCTCGATCGAGGTGATGCCCCGCACCGCCGCAAAGATCGAGCGCTTCGCCGACATCCTGCCGACCGGCACGCGGGTTTACATCGCCCATATCGAGGGCACCCCGATCGAGGAGATGGTAGCAACCGCAGCGCGCATCGCCGGCGAGGGGTTCCCCGTTATGCCGCATTTCCCGGCGCGCATCATCAAGGACGCGGCCACACTTTCGGATTGGATTTCGCGCTACCAGGACGCGGCTGGCGTCGATCAAGCGCTCCTGCTTGCGGGCGGTGTCGATCAGCCATACGGCGAGTTCCACAGCTCGATGCAGCTGATGGAAACCGGCGCGTTCGACCGAGCGGGCTTCAAGCGCCTTCATGTGGCGGGCCATCCGGAGGGCAACCGCGACATCGACCCAGATGGCGGCGAGCGCATGGTCATGGAAGCGTTGCGATGGAAGCAGGCGTTCTCCGAGCGAACCGATGCTCAGATGGCTATCGCGACCCAGTTCGTTTTCGAAGCCGCGCCGGTGATCGCTTGGGACGCACGTCTGCGCGAGGCCGGGGTAACGCTGCCCATCCATATCGGCGTGGCGGGCCCGGCGAAGCTGCAGACGCTGATCAAGTTCGCCATGGCCTGCGGCGTCGGACCGTCCCTGCGGGTGCTCCAACGCCGCGCGGCCGACGTCTCCAAGCTCCTCTTGCCCTTCACCCCAGAGGAGGTCTTGCGCGATTTGGCGATGCATAAGGCCGCAAATCCGGAGTTCGGGGTCGAGGCTGTGCATTTCTTCCCCCTGGGTGGGATTGCGAAGACGACGGCGTACACCGCGGAGGTCACGAGCGGCGCGCCCCGGGCGGCCACGGCCTGAGCCGCGCGTCAACAACAACCACAACAATTCCGCGGGAGAGCGCCATGACCCAGACCGTCGTCGAATCGAAAACCAAATCCGTCATCATCGGTTTCGATCAGCCCTTTTGCGTGATCGGGGAACGGATCAATCCGACGGGACGCAAGAAACTGGCGGCCGAGCTCGAGGCTGGAAACTTCGCTACCGTGGAGAAAGACGCGCTTGAGCAGGTCGCCTGCGGCGCAACCGTCCTCGATGTGAATGCGGGCGTGGTCTACAATTCCAACCCCAACCCCAACGAGACCGAGCCGCCGCTCATGACCCAGATGATCGAGCTGGTGCAGGGTCTTGTGGAGGTGCCGCTTTGCATCGACAGCTCGGTGCCGGAGGCGCTGGAAGCTGGGCTCGCGGCGGCGCATGGGCGGCCGCTCTTGAACTCGGTGACGGGCGAAGAGGAGCGGCTTGAGCGGGTCCTGCCGCTGGTCAAAAAATACAACGTCCCCGTCGTGGCGATCTCCAATGACGATACCGGGATTTCCGAGGATCCGGAGGTCCGCTTCGCTGTTGCCAAGAAGATCGTCGAGCGCGCGGCGGATTTCGGCATCCCAGCCAACGACATCGTGGTGGACCCGCTGGTGATGCCGATCGGCGCCATGGCCACTGCGGGCCAGCAAGTGTTCGCCTTGGTGCGCAAGCTGCGCGAGGAGTTGAAGGTCAACACCACCTGCGGCGCGTCGAACATCTCCTTCGGCTTGCCCAACCGTCACGGGATCAACGCCGCCTTCTTGCCGATGGCGATTACGGCGGGGATGACGTCGGCGATCATGAACCCGGTGCGCCCGCAGGAGATGGAAGCAATCCGCGCCGCCAACCTCTTGATGAACAACGATGCCCACGGCGCCGAGTGGATCAAGCACAACAAGCCCCCCTTGGCGGAGGGCGAGGCCGAGGCCGGCGCGCGTGGCCGCCGGGAGGGCCGCCGCCGCCGCGCCACCACCTGAGCCGGCCGATCGGGAGCGCCAGCGCAGGTCTTCGGGAACAACCCTCGCTGGCTTAGAGAACGGACATTTTTCAGCGCAGCCGAGGCCACGGGTCCCGGAGCGGCTGGCCCCTGAACGGCTGGCCCCAGAGCGGCGGTCCGCAGATCGTCGCCGGATCGGCCACGGATCCGCGATCCAGCCGCTTTCGGGGCGGCGCGTGATCGTCGGGTGCGGCGATCACGCCACCGCCGCGCAGGTCGGGGCACCGTTGCCACCGAGGCCCGCAGCAAGTCCGCCGATGCGCCGCTAGTAGATGTACCGGATCTCTTCAGACCAATAGCGCTCAAGCCCCCGCAAATCGCCGTTCAGCGCGTCGAGCCCGCCGGCCCGCAAGCCCCGATCATGCGCCAGATCCTCGGCGTGGCGGCGGAAGAGGTCAGCGACGATGTGGTGCACCTCCATCCCCTTCTCGGTCAGGCAGACGCGCACCGCCCGACGGTCGACCTCCGAGCGGGCGTGATGGATAAACCCTGTCTCAACCAGACGCTTGAGATTATAGGAGACGTTGGAACCCTGATAGCAGCCGCGATTTTTCAGCTCGCCCGCAGTCATGGTCTTAGGCCCGATATTGAACAAGAGGAGCGCCTGCACTGGATTGAGCTCGAACCGGGCGATCCGCTCGAACTCATCCTTGATCACGTCGAGCAACAAACGGTGCAGGCGCTCCACCAGGCTCAGGGTTTCCAGATAGCGCGCGAGCCGATTGCCCCCGGCTTCGCCCCCCAACTCGTCGTCGTAATCGGGGGCCAGGGCCACACCATTGATGCTCATGCGTCTCTCTCCGTCGATCCCTCGAAACTCCCTCAACACTTGCGCGAATTAGCGAATAAAAGGTGAACGAATGGTCACACCTCCCCGCGCAGCACCCGGATGATGCCGGAGAAGTCGCGCCCGCCCTGCCCGCTCGCAGCCATCAGCGCATAAAGCTGAGCGGCCAGCGCACCCATGGGCGTTGCGACCCCCTCGCTCGCCGCCGCCTCCATGGCGAGCCGCAGATCCTTAAGCATCAGCTCCGCCGCGAAGCCCGGGGTGTAATCGCGGTTGGACGGCGCGGCCGGCACCGGGCCGGGCACTGGGCAGTAGTCGTTGAGCGACCAACAGCGGGCGGTGGCGGTTGAGGAGATCGCATAAAGGTTCGCCGCCGGCAGCCCCAGTTTCTCGGCCAAATTGAACCCCTCCGCCACGGAGATCATTTGAATCGCCAGCATGAGGTTGTTGCAGATCTTCGCAGCCGCCCCGGCGCCCGAGGGCCCTGCATGGAAAATCGTGCGCCCCATCGCCGAGAGCACACCCTTAGCCGCCTCGAAGGACGGCGCGGTGCCCCCGACCATGAAGGTCAAGCTGCCCGCGGTCGCCCCGCCAACGCCGCCGGACATCGGGCTGTCGACGAAACGCTGACCTCGGGCGTGGGCCTCCTCGGCAACGGCCCGGGCGGTGGCGACATCGATCGTCGAGCAATCGATGAAGAGCGTGGCGGAGGGGGCTGTGGCGAGGATCCCGTCGCCCCCGAGATAAACGCCGCGAACATGTCGCGCCGCCGGCAGCGCGGTGATGACGGCCTCGGCCTCGAGCACCGCGTGGCGCGCGCTCTCCGCCACCTGACCGCCCCCCTGCTCGAGCGCCTCCAGGGCCTCTGGTGCAAGGTCGAAGCCCGTCACCTCATGCCCGGCCGCCAACAGGTTGCGGGCCATGGGCAGACCCATATTACCGAGCCCGATAAACCCGATCCGTGCCATCTCATCCTCCGGTTTTCGCCGAGAGGTGGCATGCCGTGCCGGAGGGTGCAAGCCGGTGCCGAGAATGTCCTTACCCAACACCCAACCCAGCCTCTCTTGCCCAGTTTCCGCGGCACTCAGACCCACAGCCTGGCCAGTTGTCCAAGACACATGTTAATCCTCGGATCGCAAACTCTAAAAAGCGCCTGATCTCTGAAAATCTCGTAAATTATTTAGAGATTTATAGAAATTCACAGGCTCTTTGAGAGTTTTTTTGATTTTTTGCCAAGGCGCACACCTAAAATGCTGACCTATAGGACTTGGCCGATCTGCGCACGTCTTGCCCTGCGAGATTGCATTCAGAGTCAGCCGCAGGGCTCGCCCTGGTCACCGCCGATCCATCGCCTGAGTGCAGTATCGCAGCCGAGCGGCAAGGAAGACGGCCTGACCGCCGCTCGCCGCACCTCGGCCGGCAGCATCCGGTTCAGCGCTCAGCGAACACCGCGGCGATCCGCGCGATCAGCGGCGCATGGGCCTCTGGAACCGTCTGGGCACCGGTCACCCAGTAATACAGATCCCAGTCGGGCTCCTCGAGCAGCCGCTCATAGGCGTCCAGTTCGGGCACGGTAAGCCCGGCCAGGCGCTCATCGGCGAAGCGGCCGAGGATCAGGTCCATCTCGCGGATCCCGCGCCGCCAAGAGCGCAGGCGCAGGCGCTTCAGCCGGTGCTCCGGGGTTTCGGGCGCATGGGGAAGATTGGCTGTGTCGATCATCGCTGCCTCCTTGTCCGTCTCACCTGAACCTGTCGGCCCTAGGCTGTCCACCGGACGCGACCGCGCGGGGGTCGCGGGCCCCGAGCCATGCAGCGCCGAGAACCCCGGCGCTGTCGCCCAGGCGGTTGCGGACGACGCGGGTCGCCGGCTGATCTGAAAAGACATGGGGAGCCAGCGCAGCCGGCAGCCCCTCGGCGAGCCCCGGCAGCCCGGACAGCCCGCCACCTAGGACGATGACCTCAGGATCGAGGATGTTGACCACCGGCCCGAGCGCCCGGCCCAACCGCTCCCGATGGCGCCAGAGGGTCGCCGTGGCAGCAGGATCGTCCCTGCGGGCGGCTTCTGCGATCTCGGGCGGGGTGAGGGCGCGCCCGGTGGCGTCGCGGTGATCGCGGGCAAGGGCCGGGCCAGAGACCCAGGTCTCCACGCAACCCCGCCGCCCGCAATAGCACAGAGGTCCGGGGCGCTCGGCATCGGTCGGCAGGGGCAGCGGCGTGTGCCCCCATTCGCCGGCGACCCGGGTCGCGCCGCTCAGCAAGCGGCCATCGATCACGATCCCGCCGCCGACGCCCGTTCCCAGGATCACCCCAAAGACCGAGCCGGCCCCGCATCCCGCCCCCGCCACCGCTTCGGCAAGGGCAAAGCAGTTGGCGTCGTTCTCCAGGATCACCGGACGACCGAGGCTGCTCGACAGGTCGCTGTCGAGGGGGCGACCGTTGAGGCAGGTGGCGTTAGCGCCGCGCATCACTCCGGTTGCGGGGCCGATCGAGCCGGGCACGCCGATGCCCAGGCTCTCGGCAGGCCCGGCCACCCGCTCGGCCGCCGTAACAAGCCCTGCGACCGCTGCGAGCACCCCCTCATAGGTCTGCGGCGTCGCGGTCCGCGCCCGATGAAGCTCGTCATCGGCTGGCCCGAGCGCAACAATCTCGATCTTGCTGCCGCCCAGATCGATGCCCAGGCGCACCTCAACTCCCCGGCTCAGATCAGGTCTCGGCGGTCGACTGGGCCGAGATCGACCGCAGACGCTTCTCAAGCCGGGCGAGACGGTCGGCGATCTGGTTTTGCAAAAGGCGCAGGTCACGGATCTCGGTCAGGGCTTCGGAGAGTTCGAGCGGGCCGTCATCCGCCTCGGCCTGGCCATGGGGGGCGCCTGCGCCCTGCCCTGTCAGCAGCCAGACCATCGAGACGTTGAGCAGACCGGCGAGCATCTGCAGTTTGTTGGCGCGCGGCTCCGAGCGGTCGATCTCCCAGTTTCGGATGGTCTGAACCCGCAACCCGAGACGGCGCGCAAGTTGAGCTTGGGTAAGCCCTTGGCGGTCGCGTGCAAGCGCCAGTCGGTCGCCGAGGGTGGCCGCATCTTCCGTGAAGTCGTCGGTCATTGCACTGTCCTTTGTCATATCTCGCCCGTTTTTTCGGGGAGCAGCATAAGGGTCGCGGCGCACGGATACCACCCGAGCGCCACCGACCCGCTCCGGGCGGTCTGGCGCGGCCTTGCAGTGGCGGATGGTTGGGCCTAGCCTGAGCCCTCTCAGTCAAGGAGTTGGATCATGGGCCTTTTGTCCGACAGCCTCGCCCGCGTGAAACCGTCGCCGACCATCGCGGTCACCCAGAAGGCGGCCGAACTCAAGGCCGCGGGCCGGGATGTGATCGGCCTCGGCGCCGGGGAGCCGGACTTCGACACGCCGGACAACATCAAAGAGGCCGCGATCAAGGCGATCCGCGAGGGCAAAACGAAGTACACCGCCCCCGACGGCATTGTGGAGCTGAAAGACGCGATATCTGCGAAGTTCAAGCGCGAGAACGGCCTGGATTACGGCCGCGACCAAGTCTCCGTCGGCACCGGCGGCAAGCAGGTGCTCTACAACGCGCTGGTCGCGACGCTGAACCCGGGGGACGAGGTGCTGATCCCCGCGCCCTATTGGGTGAGCTATCCCGATATGGTGCTGCTCGGCGGGGGCACGCCCAAGATCATCGAGACCACGCTCAAGACCGCCTTCAAGATCACGCCGGAGGCGCTGGAGGCGGCGATCACGCCCAAGACCAAATGGCTGATCTTCAACTCGCCGTCGAATCCGTCGGGGGCGGGGTACTCTCAGGCCGAGATGACGGCGCTGACAGATGTGCTGATGCGCCACCCACATGTCTGGCTGCTGACCGACGATATGTATGAGCATATCGCCTATGAGGGGTTTTCGTTCGTAACGCCTGCGCAAGTGGAGCCGGGGCTCTATGAGCGCACGCTGACGGTCAATGGCGTCTCGAAAGCCTATGCGATGACCGGCTGGCGGATCGGCTATGCGGGCGGACCGGCGGAATTGATCAAGGCCATGCGCAAGGTGCAGAGCCAGTCGACCTCCAACCCCTGTTCGATCAGCCAGTGGGCCGCTGTGGAGGCGCTCAGCGGACCTCAGGATTTCCTGGCGGAGCGGGCGGCGGCCTTCCAGCGCCGGCGCGATCTCGTCGTGTCAATGCTCAACCAAGCGACGGGGATCGAGTGTCCCACGCCGGAGGGCGCGTTCTACGTCTACCCGTCGATCGAGGGCTGCATCGGCAAAACCACGCCCTCGGGCGCTGTGATCGGCGATGACGCAAGCTTTTGCACGGAGCTGCTCGAAGCGGAAGGCGTTGCGGCGGTGTTCGGCGCAGCCTTCGGGACGAGCCCGAACTTTCGGGTGAGCTATGCGACCTCGGACGCGGTGCTCGACGAGGCCTGCCAACGGATCCAACGTTTCTGCGCGAGCCTAAGCTGAGAGGGGGCGGCGCGTCGGGGGGGTCGCCCCCCCCGCCCCGCCCGGCCCGGGCGCCGTGACCGCGCCCGGGCCGCCCCGCCCCCGGTCAAAAGGAGGGACCCCGATTACCCGGCCGATCGACGCGCGGCTGACAGAGCGTGGGATCG
>JBHJGY010000034.1:0-43017 GCA_050331335.1 Pikeienuella sp. | reverse complement strand
CATCGACTTCGTGCCCGACCCGAGCGGCGCCTCGGAGGCGGAACGGATCGAGATCGAGTGGCCGACGGCGCTCACCTCGCGCGTGGTCGATGCGGGCGACCTGACCGATCTCACCTTCCGGGTCTTCGACGGCACGACGCTGGTCTTTGAGGATCCGGCAGTCCTCGGCGGGGCCGCTCAATCGCTCGGCGGTGTGCCCCGAGAAATCGAGACCGACATCCAGTTCGAGTTCGATCTGGATTTGTCGGCGACCGACCCCATGATCGGCGTCAACCGCATTGCGAACGACGTGAATGCGCGAGCATCTCTCTCCACGTCTGAACTCGTTTATAATATATTCGGTTCAGATAATACGAACGACGGCAACTTGTTAATCTCAGTGGCAAGATTTCAAGGCGGGAGCTTTTTAGACGAAACCTTTGCAAATACTGCTACAGTCCAAACGGTGGAAAACAGGGCCGTCGTGCCATTGCCCGCAGGCCTGCCACTGGCGCTCACCGGTCTCGCCGCCCTTGGTCTGCTCGCGCGACGCCTGGCCTGATTGCCCGCCGCGGGCGCGGTGACGCGCCTCGCGGCAATGTAATGGGCCGGTCTAATGGGCCGGCCCGCCGTTTGGCACGCCGCCGACGGGCTTCGACGACCGGGCCCTACTCTGCCGCCATGTCCACCCGCGCCGGCAAAGCCTCCGCCGTCTCGGTCGCCAGCCAGCCCTGGGCCTCGGTCAGCACGACCTCTTCGATCATGTCGATATGCGCGGCGTCGTCGTTGAGGCAGGGAATATACTCGAAATGCTCACCACCGGCCTCCTCGAACGCCTCCTTGATCTCTTCGTTGATCTCTTCGAGCGTCTCGACACAATCCGACGAAAACCCCGGTGCCATCACCGCGATCCGCTTATGTCCTTCTTCGGCGAGCTTGGCGACGTATTCCACCGTATAGGGCTGAAGCCATTCCTCCGGCCCGAAGCGAGACTGGAAGGTGGTGTGGAGCGTCCCCTTCGCCCAGCCCAACCGCTCGCGCAACAGACGCGAGGTCTTCTGGCAGTGGCAGTGATACGGATCGCCCTTGCGAAAATACGACTGCGGCAGGCCATGATAGCTGGCCACGAGCGCCGTCGGCCGGGCCTCCGGGTCGAGCGCCCCATAGGCCCGCTCCACAGATTGCGCCAGCGCCTCGATATGCGCGGGGTGATCGAAATAGGCTGGCACGGTGCGAAAGGCCGGTTGCCAGCGCAACTTCATGAGAGCCCGGAAGGCTTGGTCATTGGCGGTCGCGGTCGTCGCCGCCGCATATTGGGGGTAGAGCGGGAAGAACACGATGCGCTCACAGCCGGCCGCTTGCATCTTGCGGATCACGCTTTGCGTCGACGGATTGCCATAACGCATGCAAAACTCGACCACCACGCTATCGCCGAATTTTGCCTCGAGGCGCGCGCGTAGCTTTTCGGTCTGGCTGCGGGTAATCGTCAGCAACGGGCTTTCGTCGAGCTCAGTGTTCCAGATCCCACGATAGGCCTCACCGCTGGAGAACGGCCGCTTGCTCAGGACGATCAGCTGCAAGATGGGTTGCCAAAGCGCGGACGGCCATTCGATCACCCGCTTGTCGGAGAGAAACTCGTTCAAGTAGCGCCGCATCGACCAATAGTCCGTTGCATCCGGCGTCCCGAGATTGGCGAGCAGGATGCCGACGCGCTTCGGCGCCACAGGCGGATGCTCCTTGGGCGCGTGTTCGAGCCGTCCGGTGCCGGGGCGCTGCATGGCGGTCTGGTCGAGCATCGGGGTGTCCTTCTCAGTTGACAGTCGTTTTGCGCGAAGTAAGGCGCGCTCGCGCGATTTCAAATGGGACGAGCCGACGCTTCAGCCCATCACCACCAGCACCGTGACAAAAGCTGGGCGCGTCGTCCCGCCCTTCCTGGAGAGCAAGCCGGCCGAACCGGGCGTTCGCCGCCAACTGGTGGCGCAGATCCAAGGGGCCGCCGAGACCCTGTCGTCCCAGGAAAGGCCCGCCCCTAGCCCCCGCTGGGCCGGGCGTGTCGGCCCAAACTGGCGCGCGCCGTCCCGGCGCGCACCTGCGAAGGCTCGGCCAGCGATCCTAGTCGCGCCCAGGCGGTTTCTCTCCGGCAGAGATCTCTGGGGTTCCCAGCGCATCCGCGAGCCGACTGGTTGCACTGCCCGGCCGCAGCGCCTGAGGTTGGCCCGGCCCCGGCGCCCAGCCGGTGAGAAAGGCAATCTCGTACTCTGCCGCCACCCGCCCCTCTGCCGTCCCGAAATGCGCCGCATAGAGCTCTGCTGCCCTAAACAGCACGTCGCGCCGCAGAAAGGCCCGGGCGCGACCCGCCATGAGATTGGTCTCTCCCATCGCCCGAAGGTCTCGCATCAGAGCCAGAGGATCCGCATAGCTCACGCGAACCCGCTCCGCATCGGCAACCGGCATCGCGAACCCGGCCCGCTGCAAAAGTCCGCCGAGCTCCCGCAATTCCCCCATCGGCGCGACCCGCGGCGTGAGGCCCCCGAGGATCTCCGCCTCGGCGCTTGCGAAAGCTGCCCTCAAGCCGGCAAGCGTTTGCCCGGCGAGAAGCACGGCGATGGCCAGCCCGTCCGGCACCAGGGCGCGCCTGAGTTGCAGCAGATGGCCCACCGGATCGTCCTGCCAGTGCAACAGGAGCACCGAGAGCGCGAGATCGACCGAGCCTTCTGAGAGCGGCAGCAGCTCGCAGGCGTCGACCCGCGTCTCCGCCCGGGGATGCGCGGCCTGCGCCGAAGCCGCCATCCGCGCCGATGGATCGAGTTGCAAGAGCCCGGCATGCCCGACCTTGGGCGGCAGCGCCGCCGCCACAACACCGGCCCCGGTCCCGAGCACCACGGCCCGCGGGAAGGCCCGCGGGGTGTCCTCGAGCCGCTCGGCGATCCCCTCCGCAGCCCTGCGCCACAGAAAATCCGCGCCGTCTTTGAAACCGAGGCGCATCGCCCGGTCTCGCCGGGCCGCCAAACTGGCGGTGTCGAAGAGGGTCGGACGGGTCTGGGACATCACTGGCTCCTCCTGACCGAGGCATGTAGTCTGACGGCATGCACACCCAAGACGCCCCGCGCCGGCCGCTGCTCGACCGCCTGGCAGATCTGTTGTTCCCGCCGCTGTGCCCGGTAACCGGGGCGCAGCTCGACCGCAACGGCACGCTGAGCCCGACGGCCTGCGCAGATCTCGGACGGATCGCCCTGCCGAGCCGCTGCGGCAAATGCGGGCGCGAGATCCCCGGCGCCGCGCCGGGCGCAGATCTGCTCTGCGAGCCCTGCGCCGCGCAACCGCGCCCATGGGACCGCGGGGCTTCGGCGCTGCGCTATGAGGGGACGGGGCGCGCGCTGGTGCTGGCGCTCAAGCGCCGCGACCGGCTCGACATCGTTCCGATGCTCGCGCGCTGGATGCTTGCGGCCCGCCCAGAGCTGGTGGCAGAGGCCGATCTGATCGCGCCGGTGCCGCTTCACTGGCGTCGCCGCCTCGCCCGCCGCTTCAACCAATCCGCCGAGCTTGCTCGGGCAGTATGTCGCTTGGCCGGCCGCAGCGAGGCTTATGCGCCGCGGCTATTGCGCCGGACCCGTGCCACCCCGAGCCAAGGCGGCCTCGACCGCAAGGCCCGGGTTGAGAACGTCGCCGGCGCCTTCTCGCTGGCGCCCGGGATACGCCTCGCGCGGCAGCGGGTGCTTATCGTCGACGACGTGCTCACCACCGGCGCCACACTCTCGGCCTGCGCGCAGCTCTGCAAGACGGAGGGTGCGGCGGCAGTTGACGTCCTTGTGTGCGCCCTGGTGTCGCGGGATGACGGTCCCTATCTATCGGCTGCCAGTGATTATTTTTTTTATTTATATGGCGAAATTTGAGATCTACACCTCGCCCCTCTGCGGCTACTGCTTCCGCGCCAAGCGGCTGCTCGAGGCCAAGGGCATCGCTTACGAAGAGACAAATGTGCTGGGCAATGCCACCGCCAAGGCGGAGATGATCCAGCGTGCCGAAGGCCGCCGCACCGTGCCGCAGATCTTCATCGACGGGGTGGGGATTGGTGGGTCCGACGAACTCCGGGACCTGGAGCGCGGGGGCAAGCTCGACGCGCTGCTGGCGGCCTGATCTGCGATGACCCTGGCAGCGGCGCTCTTGCAACTGACGAGTTCGGACGATCCCGAGGCCAATCTCGCGGCGCTCTTGCCGATGCTGCGGCGTGCCCGGGCCGAAGGGGCGGCGCTCGCGCTGACGCCGGAGGTTACGAACTGCGTCTCCGCGAGCCGGAGCCGCCAAGCTGAGGTCCTGTGCGACGAGGCGGAGGACCCGACCCTCGCCGCCGTTCGGGACCTGGCCGCCGAGACCGGATTGTGGGTTGTGCTCGGCTCGCTCGCACTCAAGCCTGCGGGCGAGCAGCGCTTCGTCAACCGCGCATTCCTGATCGACGGGAGCGGCGCGATCCGCGCGCGCTATGACAAGATCCACATGTTCGACGTGGAGATCGGCGGCACCGAGAGCTATCGGGAGAGCGAAGGCTACCGGCCCGGTGCCCGCGCCGTGCTGGCGCAGACGCCTTGGGGACGCATCGGGCTCACGATCTGTTACGATGTGCGCTTTCCCGCGCTGTACCGCCGGCTCGCCGAGGCGGGGGCCGAGATCCTCGCCGTTCCCGCGGCCTTCACCGTGCCCACCGGCCGCGCCCATTGGGAGATTTTGCTGCGCGCCCGCGCGATCGAGACCGGCTGTTTCGTGCTCGCCCCCGCGCAAACCGGGACCCACCCGGCCAGCCGAGGCCGCAGCCGTCAGACCTGGGGGCAGTCGCTTGCCGTGGCGCCTTGGGGCGAGGTGATCGCCGATGCGGGCAGCGACCCGGGGATCACCCATCTGAGCCTCGATCTCGCCGAGGTGGCTCGTGCGCGCAGCCGCGTACCAGCGCTCGCCAATGCCTGCGACTTCGAGGGCCCCTGATGGCGTGCGCCGCAGCTCTGGCTCTGCCTGACCACCCGCGATAGGACAGGCTATCCCTTCGGAGCGCGCGATGGAAAGACGACCCATGCACCGTGATTGGCTCGCCACCGCCCGGACCCTGTCCGAGGCCCTGCCCTTCTTGCAGCGCTATGACGGCAAAACGGTCGTCGTGAAGTTCGGCGGCCACGCGATGGGGGACGCGGCTGCGCTGGCCCGGTTCGCTCGCGATATCGTCTTGATGAAGCAATGCGGCGTGAACCCTGTCGTCGTCCATGGCGGCGGCCCTCAGATCAACCAGATGCTGGAGCGGCTGGGGGTTAAGACCGAGTTCGCCGGGGGATTGCGCGTGACGACGGCCGAGACCGTCGAGGTGGTCGAGATGGTCCTCGCCGGCGTGATCAACAAGCGCATCGTCGCTGCCATCAACAACCAGGGCGGGCGCGCCGTCGGGCTCTCCGGCAAAGACGCCCATCTCATGCGCTGCCGCAAGGCAACCCACACCACGCGCGACCCGGACAGCCATATCGAGCAGGCGCTCGATCTCGGTTTCGTCGGCGAGCCGGAGCGGATCGACCCCTCGGTTCTGCATACCGTGATCAACAGCGACCTGATCCCGGTTGTCGCGCCCATCGGTGCAGGGACGGGCCAGGACGAGACCTTCAACGTGAACGGCGACACGGCAGCCGGGGCCATCGCCGCGGCCATGGGGGCGGAACGGCTGTTGCTGCTCACCGACACCGAAGGCGTGAAGGATGCGAGCGGCGCCGTACTGACGCGACTGACCCGCGCCGACGTCGAGCGGCTGACAGCCGCGGGCACGATCTCCGGCGGGATGATCCCCAAAACCCGGACAGCCCTGCAGGCTGTCGAGGGCGGGGTCAGCGCGACGGTGATCCTCGATGGCCGCGCAGCCCATGCGGTGTTGCTGGAGCTCTTCACCGAACACGGGGCCGGCACGCTCATCGAGTGATGCGCCGAGGTAGATCAGCGCGGTCCAGCGCCTCGGCTTGACCGCGCCGGCCCGACCGGCATGTTTGCCAGCAGGAGGTGTTCCGCATGTCTGAGACCGTCATCCGCCTGAGCGTCTTCATCGGCCTTTTCCTCGCAATCGCGCTGGCTGAGCAGCTGCGGCCGCGGCGCGTATTGCGGGTCTCCCGTCCCGGGCGTTGGGCGACCAATTGGGCGGTGTCGATCCTCGATGCGGTCTTCGTGCGCCTGGTCTTCGGGGCGGCGGCCGTCGGCGCTGCGCTCGACGCCGAGGCGAACGGCATCGGGCTGTTCCATGTTCTCGACTGGCCGATCTGGCTCGAGGCGCTGGTGATCCTGCTGATCTTCGATTTCGCCATCTGGCTCCAGCACCTGCTGAGCCACCAGATCCCGCTCCTGTGGCGGCTGCATCGGGTGCATCATTCCGACCGCGACATGGACGTCACCACCGCCATCCGCTTCCATCCCTTCGAGATCGCGCTGTCGATGCTCTTCAAGATCGGGCTCGTTTACGCGCTCGGCGCCCCGGCCTTGGTGGTGATCGCATTCGAGGTGATCCTCAATGGTGCCTCGATGTTTAACCACGGCAATATGCGCCTGCCCGCGCGGCTTGACCGCGTTTTGCGGCTCGCAATCGTGACGCCGGACATGCACCGGGTGCACCATTCCGCTCTTCGCGCCGAGCACGATACCAATTACGGCTTCAATTTGAGCATCTGGGACCGCCTTTTCGGGACCTATCGCGCGGCTCCCGACGGCGGACATGAACGCATGACGATCGGTCTCGCCGAGCATCAGACCCAGAACCCCATTCGGCTCGGCTGGACCTTGGCCTTCCCGTTCCGGAGCCGCTGAGCCCATGCGCGGGCGGGAGGTCTCCAGGCCCGGCCTGGCGCTCGTCGTCCCGCTGCTCGCGGGGCTGCTGGTGCCTCTCGGCCTGCGCGCCGACCCCCAAGCCCATCACCAAGCACCCCTTGAGACGAGCGTGTTCGATCTGCCCGGCGTCGCAGACGGGATCAGCCAGGCCTATCGGCAGCTCGATGCCGGTGCGCCGGAGGTTGCGCTTGTCGGGCTTGAGCAGTTGGCAGAGCGCCACCCCGACCGCCCCGAACCCTGGGTTGCCGCGGCGGTCGTCGAGGCGGCACGGGGCGACGCGGCGCGCGCCATCTCCCATCTCACCAAAGCGGTCGACCGCGGCTTTCGGGGCGTGGCGGCGCTGGGGCGCCGGCCGGGGATCGGTCCGACCCTGGTCGCCGCCGAGGGCTTTGCCGCGCTCGCAGCAGCCGCACAGGCAGCCCCTGCCCCGCAAGCCAAGCCGCCAAGCCCTGCAACCATCGCACTGCCGGGCCTCGACGCACCCGTGGGCGCAGGCAACACCGCCTTCGATGCCGCAACGGGGCGGTTGCTTGCCCGGTTCGAGATCCCGCCCGTCCTCGCGCGACGCCCGGTGGTAAACGTTACGGCAACGAGACGCGGACAGCCGCTTGCCCGTGTGGCCGCAACGCTCAACCGCTGGTACGCGCAGGGGCGCGCTGCGGGAAATGTCGGCGATCTCTACGACAACCGCGACCGCGGGCACTCGACCCTCCCCGCCGGTCAGTTCCCTCAGCTCGCGCGCATCCGCTATGGCGCTGAGGCCGAAGCGCGCGGTTTCGACTACGGGCCAAACGAGCGCTTTGAGTTCGGCCGGATCACCATCGGCAATTCCTCGACCGCGCAGGTCAAGGGCACCGCCTGGCGGAGCCAGCTGCGGTATCTGATGACCTCCCAGACGGGGCCCGACGTGCTGGCCCGGCAGGCTGCGGCCAACCAGCTTTATGTCTATCCCGCCGTGGATGACTACGGGCCGACGCATGGCGATGTGATGCCGGCCAACACCGCCGCAGCGCTTGCAAGCGAGGGGCGCTCGTTCTCAGACAAGCCGTTCCTGCAGGCCTTCGTCCTCGCCCTTGCCGCGCTGAAGCCGGAGGTGAAGGAGGAACTCGCCGCTTCGGGCCGGATCGCCCCGATGCTCCAGCGGCTCTTACGGAGAACGCTCGCCGGCGTCGAGACCGAGGCGGATTATCTCACCGCCCGGGCCCATCCCAGCGTGTTTCGCGGCGAGGACATCGACCTCGTCCGCCTACTGAAGACCGCGCAATCCTTGGAGCTGGCGACCTTGCCCCCGGTCGTCCAGTTGGCGGTGCTGAGCGAGAGCCCGGCCCGGGACGTCGACGCCCATCAGAACCCGGTCTCAGAACGCCTCTTCGACACGCCTGGCAGCGTCGCGCGCATCCATCGCCGCGCCGACCGGGTCCGCCGGCTGACGGTGAGCGCCGATCTGCGCCCCAGACCGGCGGCGGGCCCGCGCCCTCCGATTGTGTGGCGGGTTCTGCGGGGCGATCCGAGCCGTATCGAGATCCGTCCCGAGACCGAGGACGGCCGCGTTGCCGAGATCACGGTGGCCTGGCACGATCGGGCGGCCGTGCCATTTCGGCCTGATCTCACCAGCGGCCGGGTCGACATCGCAGCCTTTGCCGCCGGCCCCTGGGGGCACTCGGCGCCTGCTTTCGTGAGCGTTCTGTTCCCGCCCGATCAAGCCCGACGCTACGGCCCCGACGGCCGGGTGCTGGAGATCGACTACGCCCCGGATGCGCGCGCCGGCATCTATGCAGACCCGGTGTTGTTCCCCAGCCGAGAGTGGCGCGATGTCTATCAGTATGGACCAGACGGCGCGCTTCTCGGCTGGACGCGGCACCGCGAGGCGTCGGCGCCCGTGAGCTTCACCGCAGACGGCCACCGGGTGGTGGCCAGGGATGCAGCGGGGCGGGCAAGCGAAGCGATCGGCATCCGCTATGCGTTAGGACCGCTGGCGCGGAATGGGCGCGCCCCGATCGTGCCGGAGCAAACCGGCGCGCGCTTTCGTTATGTCTATGCCGGACCCGAGGACTTGCGCGGGCGCCCGGTCCCGATGCCGACGGTCGGCGGAAATCCCGAAACGGGTGACGGCGACGGGGCCAGCAACAGAGCCAGCGACGGGGGCTGACCCAGCCAGAGCATATGCCGCGCGGCTTGGATCGCGGGGGCTTTCCTGATCCGGGCCGATCCGCGTCACCTTCCCCGCGCTGAAGGCAGGCGAGCAGGCATCGGTAAGGGGCTGTTGGCGGATCGGGGCGCATGCCGGCGTCTCGTTCGCCGAGACCGGGGCCGCGCCGGACCGCACGCTCGAGGAGCTGTGCCCTGCTCGCCCCTGAGCGCGGGATCGGGGTCGGAAACAGCACGGTCTGGCGGTGCGGCCGCCGGCACGGGCTGACGAGCGAGACACCAGCGGGCACGCGGCCAATGCGGCTGCCGGCATGCGCCAAGCTATTCCATCCGCCCTTGGCTCTGCGTTTGTCTCTGCGTTTGTCTCTGCGCTTGTCTCTGCGTGTGGCTCTCGGTTCTGTGCGACCTTTGGCTCGGCATACGAAACCCTGGCGAGACCCTGGCGAGCCCAGCGAATAACCTCTTCACCGCCACGGGCTATCCGCCAGACTGCGCGGAGACTGCTCTGGCCCGTAATGGTCGGGGCGGGAGGATTCGAACCCCCGGCCTTCGGTACCCAAAACCGACGCGCTACCAGACTGCGCTACGCCCCGATCACGGCTCGAGCCCATGCAACCCGCGCCGTATCCCCTGGATAGTGAGCGGAGGCGCCCTTCGCAAGAGCGCCCCCTCGGTGTCGCGTGACCAGTGCGCCCGCGGCTCAGGCCACCAGATCGAACCGATCGGCGTTCATCACCTTGACCCAAGCGGCGACGAAATCGGCGACGAATTTCTCACCCGCATCGTCCTGGGCGTAAGCCTCCGAGAGCGCCCGCAGCTGGGAGTTGGAGCCGAACACCAGATCCACCCGGGTGCCGGTCCACTTGACGTCACCGGTGACCCGGTCGCGGCCTTCGAAGACCTCCGCCCCGTCAGACACCGGCGTCCACTCCACGCCCATATCCAGGAGGTTGACGAAAAAGTCGTTGCTCAGCTGGCCAGGGCGGTCGGTAAAGACGCCGTGCTGGGTCGCGCCATAGGTTGCGCCAAGCGTCCGCAAGCCCCCGACCAGAACAGTCATCTCCGGCGCGGTCAGGGTCAGGAGTTGGGCTCGGTCGACGAGCATCTCCTCGGCCGAGACCGTAAAGGCGCCGCCGAGATAGTTGCGGAACCCATCGGCCACCGGTTCCAGCACCGCGAAGCTCTCGGCATCGGTCTGATCCTCAGTCGCATCGGTGCGGCCCGGCGCGAAAGGCACCTCAAGGGTGTGGCCGGCCGCCCTGGCGCCCGCCTCGACACCGGCGCAACCAGCGAGAACGATCAGATCGGCGAGCGAGATCTTCTTCGGGGCAGCGGCCGCATCGAATTCGGCCTTCACGCCTTCGAGCGCTTCGAGGACCTTGGCGAGCCGGGCGGGCTCGTTGGCCTCCCAGTCCTTTTGCGGCGCGAGGCGGATGCGCGCGCCATTGGCGCCGCCGCGCTTATCGGAGCCGCGGAAGGTCGAGGCCGAGGCCCAGGCCGCCCAGACGAGATCGGCCGGGGCGAGGCCGGTCGCCAGGACCTTCTCTTTAAGGGCCGCGATGTCGGCCGCCTCGACCAAAGGATGGTCGACGGCCGGCACGGGATCCTGCCAGATCAGGTCCTCTGTCGGCACTTCGGCCCCGAGATAGCGGATCTTCGGCCCCATGTCGCGGTGGGTCAGCTTGAACCAGGCACGGGCGAAAGCATCGGCAAACTCGTCGGGGTTCGCATGGAAGTGGCGCGAGACTTTCTCGTAGTCCGGGTCCATGCGCATCGCCATATCGGCGGTGGTCATCATCAGCGGGGCACGCTGGCTCGGGTCTTCGGCGTCCGGGGCATGGTCTTCGTCCTTGAGGTTCTTGGCGGCCCATTGCCAAGCACCGGCGGGGCTCTTCACAAGCTCCCACTCGTAGCCGAAAAGCACGTCGAAATAGCCCATGTCCCACTGGGTCGGCTTCGGCGTCCAGGCGCCCTCGATCCCGGAAGTGATGGTGTCGCGGCCGTAGCCCTTGCCGTGGGTCGAGCGCCAGCCCAACCCCATCTCATGGATCGGTGCGCCCTCCGGCTCCGGCCCGATCTGGGCTGCATCGCCGGCACCGTGGGACTTGCCGAAGGTGTGCCCACCCGCGGTGAGCGCGACGGTCTCGTAATCGTTCATCGCCATGCGCGCGAAGGTTTCCCGGATATCGCGGGCGGAAGCCAGCGGATCCGGGTTGCCGTCAGGACCTTCGGGATTGACGTAGATGAGGCCCATCTGCACGGCCGCGAGCGGGTTCTCCAGCTCCCGCTCGCCATGGTAACGGCTGTTTTCCTTGTCGGAGGTGGCGAGCCATTCCTTCTCGGCGCCCCAATAGATGTCCTCTTCCGGCTCCCAGATATCGGCGCGGCCGCCGCCGAAGCCGAAGGTCTTGAAGCCCATGGACTCCATCGCAACGTTGCCGGCGAGCACGTAGAGATCGGCCCAGGAGATCTTGTTGCCGTATTTGCGTTTGATCGGCCAAAGGAGGCGGCGGGCCTTGTCGAGATTGGTGTTGTCGGGCCAGCTGTTGAGCGGCGCGAAACGCTGGTTGCCGGTCGATGCACCGCCGCGGCCATCGGCCGTCCGGTAGGTGCCTGCGGCGTGCCAAGCCATGCGGATCATCAGCGGGCCGTAATGGCCATAGTCCGCCGGCCACCAGGGCTGACTGTCGGTCAACAACGCCGTCAGGTCTTCCTTCAGCGCTGTCAGATCAAGCGACTTGAACGCCTCGGCATAAGAGAACGCGCCGCCCATCGGGTTCCCGGCAGGCTGGTTCTGGTGGAGGATCTTAAGATTGAGCTGGTTGGGCCACCAGTCGCGGTTCGACTGGGCGCCGAAGGTAATGGCGCCATGCATCACCGGGCATTTGCCGAGCGCTGCGAGATCGTTTCCATCCATGGTTCTCTCCGGGTCTTGCTGCGGTGGGGGCGCCTGGCAATGGGCCGGGCGGTCAGCCGACTGGGCGCGGTGCGCCCTCGGCACTCCACCTCAGCTAGCAGAGCCTGGCAATTAGCTTAAGCCTAATTTCCTGATATCAGCGATAAGCTCACCTGATGAAAAACCTCACCCTTAAGCAGCTCCGCTATTTCGATGCCCTCGCCCGCCACGGCCATTTCGGGCGCGCTGCGGAGGCTTCGGCGATCTCCCAGCCTGCCTTGTCAATGCAGATCAGGGAGCTCGAGGCGCAGCTCGGCGCCGCCCTGTTCGAACGGGGGCCGCGGGAGGTTCGTTTGACCGGGCTGGGCGAGGAGGTGGCTCAACGGGTCGGCGAGATCTTGCGAGCCGTCGAGGAACTGGGGGATTTGGCCCGCCTTGCCTCAGCGCAAATGGCCGGTCGGTTGCGCCTGGGCATAATTCCGACGGTTGCGCCCTATCTTCTGCCGCGGCTCATCCCCCGCCTCGCCCAGAGCCATGCAGGGCTCGACATTCGGGTGCGCGAGACAGTGACGCCGAAGCTCGTGGCGGAGCTTGCGCGAGGCGGGCTCGACACGGCAATCGTGGCGTTGCCGCTCTCGGAGCCAGGCATCGTCGAGCTGCCGCTCTTCACCGAGCGCTTCGTTCTGGTGCGCCCGGCGGCGGAGGCCGATCAGCCGGTGCCAAGCCCGGAACGCCTCCGCGAAATGCGGCTGCTGCTGCTCGAGGAGGGACACTGCTTCCGCGATCAGGCACTCGCCTTTTGCGCGATGAGATCGCCGCAGACCCGGGACTTGCTCGATGGCAGCTCGCTGTCCACGCTCGTACAGATGGTGAGCGCCGGCATCGGGGTGACGCTGATCCCGCAGATGGCGGTGCCGGTGGAAACCCGGTCGGCGCAGGTTACCGTGGCCCGGTTCGCCGCCCCAGAACCGGTCCGGACCATCGGGATGATCTGGCGCAAGACGAGCCCGCTGGGCGACAGACTTCCCGCATTGTCGGAGCAAGTCCGCCTCGCCGCAGACGCGGCGCGGGCGGCGCCCGATGGTTGCTGACTTTGATGAGCGCCGGCGCCGCTAGTCAGCGGGGCATCGCGCGCCGTCTGGTGCCGCGACGAAAGCGGGATGAATGGCCTGGGTGCCCGCGCCGATGCCCAGCTCCGCTGCCTGGCCACCGTTGATCTCCAGCACGGCAATAACCGGCCCCGCAGATTTGCGGACGACTTCAGAGTATGGCACCGCGTCCGCCTCGACATTCAAGACCGCCCCGGTCTCGTCCAGGAAGATCATGTCGAGCGGGATCATGGTGTTGCGCATCCAGAACCCGACCACACCCGGCTCGTCATAGACGAACAGCATTCCGGCATCTGGCGCGAGGCTCTGGCGGAACATAAGCCCCCGGCTTTGTTCCTCGGGGTCGTCAGCGATCTCGATGGTGAAGCTCACCGGCCCTTGAGCGGCAAGAAGGGTGATTGTGTCCGCGGCGCAAACCGGCCCTTCCGCTGCCGCGCGCCCTGTGGTCAAAATCGCAGCTAGGCACACCACCGAGAGGCCCAGCGCGGCGCTCCGGCGGCTGATGGGTGCGACCGCTCGGCTCACGTTGGCTGCTCAGACTGAGACGGGTCCACTGCCAGCGCGTTACGATCCATCCCCGACGCCGGCGGCTCGTCCTGATCACCCGTGCCCGCTTCCCACAGGCGAAGTTCCGCCACCATCAGCCCGCGCGGGCCGCGAAAGGTACGGCACGCCATCCCCTCGCCGCTCGACAAATCCTGGAAGCCGCAGCGCCGGACAGTCTCCATATGGACGAACACGTCTTCGGGGTTTCCGAAAACATTCACGAAGCCGAAGCCCTTCTGTTTGTCGAACCACTTGACCCGTGCGGGAACCAGCGGGCCGGCGGCAACATCGGGGCCCAGAAACTCGGTCGGGCGGACACGGTCACCCTGGTCGCGGAGCGGCTCCACCGCCTCCGTCTCTTCAACCTCACGTAGTTCTCGGGCCTGAAGACCACGCTCGCCGCGGGTCGCAACAAGGGTGACTTGCGCATTCTCGGCGAGGGCCATTTTGCCGAAAGCCCGGACACAGGAGGCGTGCACCATAATGTCCGGCCCGCCGCCATCCGGCACGACAAAGCCGTAACCCTTGATGACATCGTACCACTTCACGCGGCCGATTATCACTATGCCTGCGCCATTCTCCATTCCGTTCACGCGTCACTCCGTCGGCTGATTGGGACTTCCACCCTGCGCCCTCCTGCATTATGGCCCTATTTCGGGATGGCTAAACCCCTAAGTTGAAAAAAACACTGGGAGCACCCGCCGGATGGCTGCCCAAGAGCTTCGAATCCCACAAAACACCCGGTCGCGGCCAGCGTTGCGCGGGCGCGGCATTTTGACTCTCTGCCTTGTCCTTGCGGGCTCTCTTGCCGGCTGCGACGGCGCGGACAGCCCTGGCAAGACCGCACGGCCACGCGCGGAAAAGCCGCTGCGCGAACAACTTATGGTTGTGCCGCCCAGTTCAGCCGATTTGCGCGTGCCCGCCTCGGGCGACAGCGCCCGGGCCGAACGCTTTGCTGCCACCCTCGATCCAGCGGCGCTCATGCGGCGTCTCGAGGCGCGCCGTGTGCAGGCTGATTCGCTGCCCTGGTTAACCGGAACGGCCCCGGGACTGGCCTTTCTGGCCGCACCTGCGCCGCGCGCGATCGCGCGGGGCGCACCCGCAGCGCGGTGTCCGGCGACCGGGCTCGCCTCCGCCGCCACCGACGCCGGCGCCAGCCGGACCGAGATCACGCGCCGCGCGGCCCAGCGCTGCCTCGCGGCCCTGCCCCAGCGCAGCGACACCGAGGAGTGCGGCTGCGAGATCCTCGCGATCGACAACGTGGTGACCGCAAGCCTCGACCGCTTCGCCTATGCAACGGGGGTCACCGCGCGGATCAAGGCCCCCGGGCTCGGGATCGACGCCATCTGGGTCGCCGAAGAAGATCCGGGCGGCGCGGTGCTGCTGCGCGACCTGCAGGGTCCCGTCGGGCGGCTGACGGCTCCGGCGGCCGGCAGGGGGCGACTGATCCTCGAGCGCAGCGGGATCACTCTGGAGGGCCGGCGTGAGCCGGTGGGCTTCCGTCGCGGTCGGCTGGCCGAGCGGCTCTATCTCGCCGATGCCGACGGCCGGCGAGCGGTGCTGCTGATCGGCTTCTCGCCGGACGAACTCGCGGAAGGCGCAGCGGCTGCGTTCGCCTGGCCTCGCGGGGGATGAGCGCCCCGACCGACGATCCAGAGTTGCCGCTTGCCCCGTCCCGGCGGCTCGGGCAGCTTACGCCACAGGCGGGCTGACGCGGCCACGCCGTGCTGAAAGGGGCGAGGATGTTCCAGAGCTTCGAGCCGCCAGCGGGCGACGGTGCAGCAGCGGGCAAGCGGCTTGCGGCGCTGCGGGCGCAACTGGCAGCAGCGGGGGCCCAAGGCTTCTTGGTGCCGCGCAGCGATGCGCACCAAGGGGAGACTGTGGCGGCAGCAGATGCCCGGCTTGCTTGGCTGACCGGTTTCACCGGCTCCGCGGGGATGTCCATCGTCTTGGCCGACCGCGCGGCCCTCTTCGTGGACGGCCGCTACACCCTCCAGGCCGGGCGGCAAACCGACGGGACGCTTTTCGAGATCGTGGCCACCCACGAGGTCAAGCCGACGGACTGGATGACATCTGCGTTGGGGGCGGATCAGACCCTGCTCTATGATCCTTGGCTCCACGCAGTTGGCGAGATCGAGCACTTCACCAAGGCGCTTTCGCCCGCAAAGATCGCCCTTGCCCCAGTAACGCCCAACCCGATCGACGCGCTTTGGCAGGATCGGCCGGCGCCGCCGATGGGGGCCGTGCATCTCCAGCCTGAAGAGCTCACAGGTGAGAGCGCGCAGGCCAAGCGGACCCGCCTCGGCGCGGCCCTGGCCGGCGAGGGTGCCGCCGCCGCAGTGCTCACGCTCCCCGACAGCATTGCCTGGCTGCTCAATATCCGCGGGGGCGACCTGGCCCATGTGCCGGTTGCGCTGGGGTTCGCGATCCTCTTCGCAGATGGCCGGGTGGCGCTCTTCATGGCGCCGGACAAGCTCTCCGGACCGGTGCGGGCGCATCTCGGGCTGGCGGTCACCATCGTCGAGCCCGAAGGTTTCGGATCGGCGCTGGACGCGCTCTCGGGTCAGAAGGTGGTGGTCGACGAGAACACCGTCCCGGTTTGGGTCCGCGACCGTCTCGCTGCCGCAGGGGCCACGCCGGAATTGGGGCGCGACCCCTGTCTGTTGCCCAAGGCACGCAAGACCGCAGCCGAACTCGCCGGCATCCGCGCGGCCCATCGGCGCGACGGGGTGGCGATGGTGCACTTCCTCGCCTGGCTCGATGCGCAAGCCCAAACGGGCCGCAGCTTGCCCGAGATCGAGATCGCCGAGCATTTGGAGGCTTGCCGTCGAGACACGGGCGAACTTCAGGACATCTCCTTCGATACGATCGTTGGCTCCGGGCCCCATGGGGCGATCGTCCATTACCGCGTCGACCGCGCCAGCGAGCGCGCGCTCGAGCCCGGCGAAATCCTCCTGATCGACAGCGGCGGCCAATACCGAGACGGCACGACCGACATAACCCGCACGCTGGCCTTCGGGCCCGTGCTGCAGACCGCCATGCGCCCCTACACGCTGGTGCTCAAGGGTCTGATCGCGATCTCCACGGCGCGCTGGCCGGAAGGCCTGACCGGCCGGGACCTAGATCCGTTGGCGCGCGCCGCCCTGTGGCGTGCGGGGTTCGATTACGACCACGGCACCGGGCATGGCGTCGGCGCCTATTTGAGCGTGCATGAGGGACCTGCCGGGATCTCGCGGCGCGCCGGCAGCACCGCGCTCGAGCCTGGAATGGTGCTCTCCAACGAGCCTGGCTACTACCGCGAAGGCAGCTTCGGGATCAGGCTGGAGAATCTCGTCTGCGTGACTGCGGCAGAGACCCCCGAGGGAGGCGACCGGGCGATGCTCGGCTTCGAGGACCTGACGCTCTGCCCCTTCGATACTCGGCTGATCTTGGTCGCGGAACTCACCGCCCAGGAAATCGCCTGGATCGATGCCTATCATGCCCGACTGCGCGACATCCTTGGCCCCGAGCTCGATGGCCCGACCCGTGCCTGGCTCGACCGCGCGACCGCGCCCTTAGCTCGATGAAACCATAGCCCGATCACGCAGTCTGGGTTACGCTCCGCTAACAAAAAAGGTCTGACTGGGGAGCTCGGGGAAATGTCCGACACGATAACGATCACGATCACGCCCGCACCGGGCGTTCATGTCGTGCGGGCGGGGGGCGCCGTCATTGCCGAGAGCAGCCGCGCGCTGCTGCTGAGCGAGGCGGGCCATGACCCGGTGGTCTATTTTCCACGCGAAGATATCGGGATGGCGTTCCTCGAGCCGTCGGAGACGACGAGCAGTTGCCCTCATAAGGGCGCGGCGCGCTACTTTCACATCATAGCTAAATCGGGACCGATCGAGGATGCCGGCTGGTCCTATGAGGCGCCACTGGACAGGGTCGCGGCGATCGCGGGGCATGTGGCCTTCGCCCATGAACGGGTCGCGGTCGAGCGGCTCTAATCCAGGGGCCGGGCAGTGCAGCAAACGGAGAGCGAGATGCAGACAGGCATGCGAATTGCGGCGGCGGCGTTGCTGGCCCTCGCTTGGTGGGCAGGTAAAGGACCGGCGGCGATGGCGCAGGACGCATCGAGGATGGCAGCGACGATTACCGTGAGCGGGAGCGCCCGGGTCGAGGCGGAACCGGATCTGGCGCAGCTGCGCGTCGGGGTAGAGACCCGGGGCCCAGCGGCAGAACGGGCGCTCCGAGAGAACTCTGCGGCGACCCAAGCCGTGATCGACCGTCTTGCTGCAGCGGGCGTCGCCGCGCGCGACATCCAGACCAGCGGCTTCGCGGTCCGTCCGCTCTTCGACCGTCGCAACGATGTGGCCGAGACCCGGGGCTTTGCGGTGGTGAACGCAGTCGAGGCCACGATCCGCGATCTCGATGGGCTGGGCGAGGTCTTGGACGGGCTGATCGCTGACGGCGCCAACCGGATCGATGGGCTCAGCTTCGGCCTCTCTGACCCCAGCGCAAGCGAGGACACCGCCCGGCGCGACGCGGTCGCGGATGCCCGGCGCAAGGCGGAAACCATCGCGGAGGCCGCGGGCCTCGCGCTCGGGCCTATCGTCGAGATTCGCGTGGGCGAACCGGACCATGGCGGCCCGATCGTGGCCAGGGTCGCGCGGATGGAGGCGGCCGCCGTCCCCGTCGCAGCAGGCAGCATCGGCGTTTCTGCGGCGGTGACGATTGTCTGGACCCTGACTGACCGCGAGTGACGGCGCCGCGCCATCCTCAGATGTCGTCGAACCGCATTTGCCAAATTCGAAATTTTTCAGGTATGTGACGGAATGCGGATTGCGGTGTTTGGGTTAGGGTATGTCGGGGCTGTCGTCGCCGCGTGTTTGGCCCGCGACGGCCATCACGTGATCGGCGTCGACCCTCAGCCCGAGAAGGTCGCACGGGTCAATGCCGGCACCTCCCCCATCCTCGAGGCCGAGGTCGACGATCTGATGGCGGCAGCGGTCGATGATGGGCGGCTGTCGGCCAGTTCAGACGCCGGCGCAGCGGTCGCGACCTCTGAGATGAGCCTTATTTGTGTTGGCACACCTTCCCACCGCAACGGCAGCCTCGACACTGGCCCTTTGGTCCGCGCCTGCGGGGAAGTCGGCGCAGCGATCGCGGCCGCCAGCCGGCCACATATGGTCGTAATCCGCTCAACGGTCCTGCCCGGCACGGTGCGGCAAACCGCGATCCCGGCCCTGACCGCGGCAGGGGCCGGCCCGCATCTGGCGCGGGTGGCCTACAACCCTGAGTTCTTGCGCCAGGCGAGCGCCGTGCGCGACTACGACACCCCCGCAAAGACCGTGGTGGGCGCCGACGATCCGGCGGTCGCCCACGACGTGCTGGCGCTTTTCGACAAGATGCCCGGTGCCAAGATCGCGACGACAATCGAGACGGCGGAACTGCTGAAATACGCCGACAACGCCTGGCACGCCACCAAGGTGGCCTTCGCGAACGAGATCGGCGCGATCGCCAAGGCCGCGGCGATCGACAGCCACCAGCTGATGGAGATCTTCTGTGCCGACAGGAAGCTCAACATCTCCGATGCCTATCTGCGTCCGGGCTTCGCTTTCGGCGGGTCGTGCCTGCCCAAAGACGTCCGCGCCCTCGTGCATCACAGCCGGCAGCAGGATCTCGACTTGCCGCTTCTTCAGAGCCTGATGCCCGCCAACCAGATGCAGATCGACCGCGCGGTGCAGCACATACTCGCGAGCGGGTGCCGCAGGGTGGCGATCCTCGGGATCAGCTTCAAAGCGGGCACTGACGATCTGCGCGAGAGCCCCCAAGTGGCGCTGGTCGAGCGGCTCATCGGCAAGGGGATCGACGTGCGCATCTACGACCGCAATGTCCATATGGCGCGGCTGATCGGCGCAAACCGAGCCTATATTATGCACGCGATCCCCCATATCGCCAACCTCTTGTCCGACGATCTGGCCGGCACGGTTGCCCATGGGGAACTCGTGGTGATCGGCAACAACGCGCCCGAGTTCCGTTCCCTGCCCGAGCTTCTGACGCCCGGCCAGAGGGTCTATGATCTTGTGCGGGTTGCCGGGGTGGAGACCAGCGAGGCCAGCTATGACGGCGTCAATTGGTAAGCCCAGCGGCTGCGGAACGGCAAATTGCCTAGACCCGCGCTGATCGGTTCCATCCTGCCGGCGTTGCGGCGCACAGGGGCCGTGGGAACCGACGTCGATCCTGGCACCCAGGCAACGCGGGTGCGGCGCGTGCTGATCGTCGTGGAGAACCTTCCCGTCCCCTTCGATCGCCGGGTCTGGTCCGAGGCGACAACGCTGAAGGCCGCGGGCTACGCGGTCTCGGTGATCTGCCCGACGGGCAAGGGCCACGACGCAGGCGAGGAGGTGATCGACGGCATCCATGTCTATCGCCATCCATTGACCGAGGCGCGCGGCAGGCTCGGCTATGTCAGGGAATACGGGGTCGCGCTTTACCACGAGACCCGGCTCGCGGTGCGGGTCTTGCGCCGGCAGGGCGTCGACGTGCTCCACGGCTGCAACCCCCCGGACCTGATCTTCCTGCTCGCCTGGATGCTGCGCCCTTTCGGCGTGCGCTATCTCTTCGATCACCACGATATCTGTCCTGAACTCTTCGAGACCAAATTCGGCCGGCGCGGGCTGCTCTGGCGGCTGATGCTGTTGCTGGAGCGGCTGACCTTCTGGACGGCCACGGTCTCGATCGCGACCAATGAGAGCTACCGCCGGATCGCGCTGGAACGCGGCCGGATGGCGCCTCAGGACGTCTTCATCGTGCGATCGGGTCCTGATCTTTCGCGACTAAAGCGGCGCTCACCGCTGCCTGAGCTCAAACAAGGGGCGCGCAATCTGATCGGCTATGTCGGGGTAATCGGCCATCAAGAGGGGCTCGACCTGCTCCTTGACGCAGCCGAGCACCTGATCCACCGGATCGGCAAATCCGACATCCGGTTCGGCATCGTTGGCGACGGCCCTGAACTGCCTGCGATCAAGGCCGCCTGTGCCGAACGCGGGCTCACGCCTTGGTTCACCTTCACCGGACGGGCGCCGGACGCGCTCCTGCTCGATATGCTCAATACGGCAGAGGTTTGCGTGAATCCGGATCGGGCGACGCCGATGAATGACCTCTCCACGATGAATAAGGTCCTGGAATACATGGCGCTGGGCAAGCCGATCGTGCAGTTCGACCTCAAAGAAGGTCGGGCTTCGGCCGCCGAGGCCTCGCTCTATGCACGGCCCAACGACCCGATCGATTTTGCCGAGAAGGTCGCCGCGCTGCTCGACGACCCGGAGCTGAGGGCGCGGATGGGGGCGATCGGGCGGGCGCGGGTCGAGCGTGAGCTTTCCTGGGAGCACTCTGCGCCGCGGTTGTTGGCAGCCTATGATCGAATATTCGAAAAGATCGGGAAACCGTGACACCGACGCGTGCGTGCGGGGCTCACGGCTCAGACCGCGCTTCGTCCAATCTCCAAAAGACGTTTCAGGTAAACCCCGTAGCCAGATTTCTTTAGACGTTCCGCAGCCTCGGCGAGCACCGCATCGTCGATCCAGCCTTGGCGCCAGGCAATCTCTTCGGGCGCAGCGATCTTCAAGCCCTGGCGGGCTTCGATGGTCTGCACGAACTGACTGGCTTGCAGCAGGCTTTCGAAGGTCCCGGTGTCAAGCCAAGCATAGCCGCGCCCCATGCGTTCGACATAGAGGTCGCCGCGCTCCAGGTAGGCCTTGTTGACATCGGTAATCTCGAGCTCGCCTCGCGCCGAGGGCCGCACTGCCGCTGCGATGTCGAGCACATCGTTATCGTAGAAGTAAAGCCCCGTGACCGCGAAGTTGGACTTAGGTTTCGCCGGCTTTTCCTCGATATCAACCGCACGCCCCTCGGCGTCGAAGCTCACCACACCATACCGCTCGGGATCGGTCACTTGATAGCCAAAGACAGTAGCACCCCGGTCTCGGGTGCTCGTGCGCTGCAAAAGATCCCAGAACCCACCGCCGTAAAAGATGTTGTCCCCCAGCACGAGCGCCACCCGGTCTGCACCCACGAAGTCCCGTCCGATGGTGAAAGCTTGCGCGAGACCCTCGGGGCGCGGCTGCGCGGCATAGGTAAGAGAGAGGCCCCATTGCGCGCCATCGCCCAGGAGGCGGTGGAATTGCGGCGCATCCTGAGGCGTGGTGATCACCAGGATCTCGCGGATCCCTGCGATCATCAGCACCGAAAGTGGGTAGTAAATCATCGGCTTGTCGTAGACCGGTAGGAGCTGCTTGGAGACACCCAGGGTGATCGGGTGCAACCGGGTCCCAGATCCCCCAGCCAAGATGATCCCCTTCATCGCCGCGCTCCCTGCTCTGTGCGGTTGGCCTCCCCGGCTCGACGCTGGCTGCGATACACGATCGCCCTCGGCGCCGCCAGCCCTCTGGGCCCCGCGCCGCGCCCCTTGGCAGCCTTGGCCGCGCTTGTCGCGGCGGGGCCGGGCGCAGTAGGTGTCGTGGTATGAAACGCGCAGCAGAAGAGATCAGCTGGATCGCGCCGGGCAGTCCCGCGCTCAAGCCTGAGGCGCCCTTGCGCGCGCTGTGGCTGTCGCAAGCTGCCGCGCACGATCTGCCAGTGCCGCCGGCCGCGGTCCTACAGGGGGCCGCGCTTGCGACTGTGGCCGAAGATCCGTCGGCGGCGGCCGCTCTGCTTACCGCCTTGGCCGCCCGCAGCGACCGGCCCGCCTCGCGCCTCATCGCCCTGCGCCCGGCGCTTCCCGGCGGCGGTGCCGTGATCCCTACGGTGCTCAACCTCGGCCTCACCTCAGCGCTTCGAACCGATCTTGCCGCCCGTCTCGGCGCCGCCGCTGCGGCAGATCTCGAGCGGCGCCATCTGGAGGATTACGGTGCGCTCGTCCTCGGGCTGCCCCGCGACGCCTTCGAGGCGGCCCATCACGATGCGCTGAAACTCGCCGGGATCGAGGCGGAGGCGCCGGATCCCGCTACCCTGGCGGACATCGTCGCGCGCTACCGTGCGATCCTCGGGACGCAGGCCGATGCGGTCCCCGATTGCGCGGCAGCACAGCTGTCAGCTGCCCTCTCGGCGATGCGGGCGCGGTGGCAGGGCGATCGCGCTGCCGCTCAGAAGCTGGCCCGGCGCCTGCCGGCCGATGCGCCGCTCGCGGTGCTCGTCCAGGCGATGTGCCTGGGCATCGGGCCCGGGCTCTGCGGTTCGGGCATTGTCGACCGACGCTCCGGCAGCAGCGGCGCGCCAGTGCCCACAGGGCGCTATCTCGCCCAAGCCCAGGGGGCTGACGCGTTGATGGGCGTGCGCAGGCCGAGCGTGCTGACGGCCTCGGAACGTCAGGCGGCCGGGCTCACCACCCCGTCGCTGCAGGAAGTTGCCCCTGAGATCGCAGCGCGGATCCTGGAGACCGCAGCAGCCGCGGAGGCAGCTCTTGGCGATGCGGTGTCGGTCGAGTTCACTGTGGAGAATGGCACGGTTTGGCTGATCGGGCTCGCCCCCCAACGCCGATCGGCCAAGGCGGCGCTGCGCATCGCGGTCGATCTCGCCGTTGCCGATACGATCTCCCGCGAGGCAGCCCTGGTTCGCATCGCCCCGCCTGTCCTCGACGAACACCTTCACCCCACAATCGCACCAGGCGCGCGCGCCGAGGTGATCGCCCGCGGCCTTGCCGCCTCGCCTGGGGCCGCCTCGGGTCCGTTGGTCTTCTCGCCGGCTGCCGCCGAGGCCGCCGCTGCTGCAGGCCGCCCGGCGATCCTAGCACTCACGGAGACAGGCCCTGAGGACATTCGGGGGATGCATGCCGCCGCCGGGGTTCTCACCGTCCGCGGCGGGATGACCTCACATGCGGCGCTGGTCGCGCGCGGCCTGGGCAAACCCTGTGTCGTCGGCGCCCGGAGCCTCTCGCTCGACCGCGCCGGCGAGCAACTGTCGACCCGCCGCGGACGCGCCTTCGGCACGGGGGACGGCATCACGGTCGACGGCAGCGAGGGCGCGGTGATCGCAGGGATCGTCGAGACCTGCCCGCCGGAGATCACCGGGGCCTTCGCCGAGTTGATGGGATGGGCCGATGCAACACGCCGGCTTGCCGTGCGCGCCAATGCGGACACCGCGCAGGACGCCGCGATCGCCCGCCGCTTCAACGCCTCCGGCATCGGCTTGTGCCGCACCGAGCACATGTTTTTCCAACACGGGCGGATCGCGGCGATGCGGGAGATGATCCTCGCCGAAACCGCGGCCGCGCGGCGTCGAGCGCTGGCCGTTCTTGCGCCGATGCAACGGGAGGATTTCGTCGCGCTGTTCTTGGAGATGGCCGGCTTGCCCGTGGTAATCCGCTTGCTCGACCCGCCGCTTCATGAGTTTCTCCCACGCGAGCCTGGGGAGATCGCCGAGGTTGCCGAACGCCTCGGAGTTAGCGAGGACCAGGTGCGCGCCCGGGCTGCCGAGCTCGACGAGTTCAACCCGATGCTCGGCAAAAGGGGCTGTCGGATCGGCATCGCCTATCCCGAGATCTACGAAATGCAGACGGAGGCGATCTTGTCGGCGGCCCGCGAGGCCGGCATGCGCGCCGGGGCGCCCGTTCGGCCCGAGATCATGATCCCCCTGGTCTCTGCAGTTCGCGAGATCGAAGTTCTGCGTCGGCGCATCGATCAGGTGGCAGCCAGGCTCGGCATCGACGCAGCGAGCTACACGGTCGGGGTGATGATGGAGACACCGCGCGCCTGCCTTCGGGCGGGAGATATCGCGCGCTCGGCGGATTTTCTGTCCTTCGGCACCAACGACCTCACCCAGATGCTCTATGGCCTGAGCCGCGACGATGCCGGCCGTTTTATGCCGGACTATGTCGCGCAAGGGGTGTTCGCCCACGACCCCTTCCACCGGATCGACGAGGAGGGCGTCGGCGAGATCATCCGCCTCGCCATAGCTCGGGCCCGGGAGGTGAAGCCCGATATCTCCATAGGCCTTTGCGGCGAACATGGCGGCGAGCCCGCATCGATCGACTTCTGCGAGCGTGCGCGGTTCGATTATGTGTCGTGCTCGCCCTATCGGGTGCCGGTAGCGCGGCTGGCCGCGGCTCAGGCTCGGCTCGGGCAGGCGGGGGGCGTGGCTTGACCCCCCTCGAGACCCTGCGCCACCGCGGCAAAGCCGGCGTGGCCCGCGCCCTGTCCGATATCGAGGCCCGGCCCGGCGCCCCCGATGTCACCGATCTTCTCGACGCCGCTTTCGCCGCCCCCTTGGGGCACGCGCTAGGCATCACAGGCCCCCCCGGCGTCGGCAAGTCTTCGTTGACGGATGCGCTTTTGCGGGGCTGGCGCGCCGCTGGGAAGAGCGTTGCGATCCTCGCCATCGACCCGTCCTCGAAACGCTCAGGCGGTGCGCTGCTGGGGGACAGGACCCGCATAACCCTCGATCCAGAAGACCAGGGCGCATTCCTGCGCTCCATGGCGGCGCGCGACCGGCTGGGCGGTGTGGCGGAGATCACCTTTCCCGCGCTCGTTCTTATGCGCGCGCTGTTCGACCGGGTCATCGTGGAGACCGTCGGCGTCGGGCAATCGGAAACCGCCATTGCGGGGCTTTGCGACACGGTGATGCTCTGCGCCCAACCCGCTTCAGGCGACGCGCTTCAATTCCTGAAGGCGGGGGTGATGGAAGTGCCGGACCTGGTCGTTGTCACGAAATCCGATCTCGGCCCGCTCGCTGCCCGCACGGTGGCCGATCTCAAAGGCGCCCTCTCGGTCACCGGAGGGCGCGACGGGACGGCGCCTGCGGTGCTGGCCTGCTCCGCGCGCGACGAGGCGGGGGTCGGCGCCGTTCTGGCGGCCGTCGACGCCCAGGCCGCTCGGTTTTCATCGGGATCGGGCGCGGGTTCCGCGCGGGCCGCGCAATTGGCCGCCTGGCACCGCGACCAAATAGCGCACCGCTTCGGCACGGCGACGGTCGCAGCCCTGGGGCCCGAACTGACGACACCTGCTTCAGAGAAGCCATTTCACGCGATGGCAGCGCAGATCTCAGCGCTTGATGCTGCATTGCACCATGTCTTGGCGAAAATGCTGGGGCGCCCGAACCGGGCAGGTTACCCTCACGGCAACCCGTTTCCTTGAGACAAGCTTTAGGCTATCTAAGCGGCAATCGTGCTGAGCGTCGACTGTTGCCTCCGCCCTCGTGGGGAGCATCCTGCGGGCGTTTGGCGTTGTGTGAGAATAGGTGCAATGACTGGCGCGCTCAGATTAACTTGTCAGCCCGGTGGCGTTTGGTGCGGGATCGCGGTGCTGGTTGCGGTGTCACTCGCCTCCGCGTTTGTGCGGGCGGATGCGCTCGCGCAACAAGGTAGCCCCGACGTCGGTGATAACGGCCTGCGCGGCGTTGTCAGCGCCCTCGACACCGAACGCGCCTCGTTCAATGCCTTCGCGGCCAGCGCGATCTTTCGCAGCGTCAGCGGCGCCTTCCAGGGCGCCGAATCGCGAGGACGCCGCCCCACCCTCGACACGCCAAAGCAAGCCGAGATCGTGAATCTCCCACTTTCGGAGATTTACGAGACGGAGATCGGCACGCGCTCGCCAGCTTGGTCCTGCCTCGCCGAAGCGCTCTATTTCGAGGCGCGGGGAGAGAGCCTGCGCGGCCAAGTTGCGGTCGCAGAGGTGATCCTAAACCGCGTCGATCACCCGGATTATCCGGGGTCGGTCTGCGGCGTCGTCCGCCAGGGCGAGGAAAACGGCAAATACGGCTGCCAATTCACCTATCGCTGCGATGGCCGACCAGACGCGCCCCAGGATAGTGCGGCCTTCGAGCGGGTGGGCCGTGTCGCCTGGGTGATGCTCGAGGGCCGGGAGCGAGAGCTTACCGACAGCGCGACGCACTACCACACCACATGGGTCAATCCAGCTTGGTCCCGTAAATTCGTGCGCACGGCCCGCATTGGCGCCCATATCTTCTATCGGGGCGGCGTGCGCGTCACGAGACGCTGAGCTATACGCTGCGGCACCGGGACATACCGGTCCACGTGCGCCTCATTCAGTTTCGAAATCGAGACCGAGATCCAGCGCCGGCGCAGAATGGGTTAGCCATCCGGCGGAGAGATACCCCACCCCGGTTTCCGCGATCTCCGGTGCGCTGGCTGGTGTGATCCCGCCCGAAGCCTCGAGCGCCACCCGCCCCGCCGCCATCGCAACCGCGCTCCGCAGACTGTCCAAATCCATATTGTCGAGCAGAACCGCATCTGCACCGCCGACGGCAAGCACCTCCTCGAGCTGGTCGAGCCGGTCGACTTCGATCTCCACAGCCATCAGATGCCCGACCGCGGCCCGAGCCCGCGAAAGAACCGCGCCGATGCCGCCGCCGGCCGCGATATGGTTGTCCTTGATCAGGATCGCATCGTCGAGCCCCCAGCGGTGATTGCCCCCACCCCCGGCCCGCACGGCGCGCTTCTCGAAAAGCCGTAACCCGGGGGTCGTCTTTCGCGTGCAGACGATCCGCGCGGAGGTGTGGGAAACCGCGTCCACGATCCCGCGGGTTACCGTGGCGATCCCCGACATCCGCTGGGCGAAGTTCAGGGCCACCCGCTCCGCCGCAAGGATCGCCCCAGCGCCGCCCGCGACGACCATGAGCACCTCACCGGGCGCAACCCGCGCGCCATCCTCGACCGGCCGCTCGATCCGAAGCTCCGGGGACACCAAGCGGAAAGCCAACGCTGCCGCATCGAGCCCGGCCGCAACCCCCGGCTCGCGAGCCCGCAGCACCGCGCTGGCTGATGTCCCAGGAGGTATGACCGCGTCAGAGGTCACATCGCCCGCTCGGCCGAGGTCTTCGAGCAACGCCGCTCGGATCGCCGGCTCGATCATCAGGCACGGGAGCGGCGGCAGCGCCCTCATGCCGCTCGTGCCCGCTGCGCATCGGTCCTGAGTGCGACCGCCTCGGCCAGGGTTATCCGCGTCGGCGCCGCCGCGCCCGGGTCAGTCTCCGGAAAGTCAGCGCGGAAATGCCCACCGCGGCTTTCTCTTCGCTCCAGGGCTGCGGCGGCAATCAGCGTCGCGCTTGCGGTCATGTTGCGCAGCGCCGCCGATCCAGAGGCTGCCCCGCCCTCGATTGCAGCGATCTCGGCCAAGGCGGCCCGAAGCCCGTTGGCCTCCCGCACGAGGCCGACCGCTTCGCTCATTACCTGCCTCAGCCGCGCCAGCGCGACCAGCGGCAGGGGCCCGTTCGCTGCGGGCACCCCGGCCCCCGCGTCCCACTGCACAAGGCCAGCCGACCGCCCGGAGATGTCAGCCGCCGCCCGGGCGCCATAGACCAGCGCCTCAAGCAGGGAGTTGGAAGCGAGCCGGTTCGCCCCATGAAGCCCGGTACAGGCGACTTCGCCCACCGCCCACAGCCCCTCGAGGCTAGAGCGGGCCGCGGCATCGGTGCGGACCCCGCCCATATGGTAGTGTTGTATCGGGCGCACCGGGATCGGCTCTGTCACGGGATCGACCCCAGCCGCGCGACAGGCCTCCGCGATGGTGGGAAACTGGCGATCGATCGCGGCACCGATCGCGGCTCGGGTGTCGAGGAACACCCGGTTGCCGGCAGCGATGTGGCGGTGGAGCGCCCGGGCCACGACGTCGCGCGGGGCAAGCTCCCCCCCAGCGATGCCGTCCAAGATCCGCCGGCCGGTCTGATCGATGAGCGCCGCCCCCTCTCCGCGCAATGCCTCGGACGCCAGTGGCGTCGGATCGGTGGCGACGGCGAGGCCTGTCGGGTGGAACTGCACGAATTCGGGGTCCTGGATCAGCGCCCCGGCGCGGGCCGCAAGCCCCAGCCCCTGCCCGGCGACCCCGACCGGGTTCGACGTCACCGCATAGAGCCCGCCGATGCCCCCGGTGGCCAGGACGGTGGCGCGCGCCTGAACCAAAAGCCGTCGGCCGAGAGGATCGCGCGTCGGTCCGGCGACGACGCCCACCACCCGGCCATCGACGCGGGCCAGCGCTTCCGCCGACCAGCCCTGAAGCACCGTGATTGACGGCGTGGCCCGGACCGCATCGATCAGCGAGGCCATGATCGCTTTGCCAGCGGTGTCGCCTCTCACGCGGACCACTCGGTTGGACGAATGCGCGGCCTCGCGGGACTGCACGAGCCGTCCTGCCGCATCACGGTCGAAGGGCGTGCCAAGCGCAACGAGATCCTCGATGCGGGCGCGTGCTTCCTCGGCGACGGCCGCAGCCACCGCGACATCGACGGTGCCAGCGCCGGCCGCAACGGTGTCGCGCGCATGGGCCGCCGCGCTGTCGTCCGCGCGCAGGGCGGCAGCGACACCCCCTTGCGCCCAGGCCGAAGATGCCCCCTCCCCCAGCGGCACCGGCGAGAGGACGGTGACGGGCATCGGCGCCAGCTTGAGGGCGGTAAACAGCCCCGCGAGCCCGGCACCAACAATGAGCGCGCCCTCCGTGCGGTGGCGGATCGGCTCGGCCAAGCCACCCTCTCGCATGCGGCTCACGACCCCTGCCCCGTCACCTGCCCGCGCGAGCCAGGCGCCCCAGCCTGAGGATCTGGATCCACGGTCAGGTAGACCAAAACTCCGATGATCCCGGCACCAATCAGCAGGATAATAAAGAGTGCCCGTTCGCCCATCGCAGCCTCCCTCACTTGCGCTGCTGGCCGAGGGCAATCATCGCCTCGACCGCCTGCCGCGCGGCGTCGATATAGCGTTCCTCAACGATCACCTCTTCGGTCATCGTGTGGAGCGACCATAGGATGTTTTCCAGCGTGATCCGCTTCATATGGGGACAGATATTGCACGGGCGCACGAACTCGACCTCCGGCAGCTCCGATGCAACATTGTCCGACATTGAGCACTCGGTGACCATCACCACCTTCTTCGGCTTCTCGCGGCGCACCCAGCCGATCATCGACGAGGTCGAGCCGGTATAGTCCGCCTCTGCGACCACCTCGGGCGTGCATTCGGGGTGCGCGATGATGGCGATCTCCGGGTCGGCCTCGCGATAAGCGCGCAACTCCTCGGCCGTGAAGCGCTCATGGACCATGCAGGTCCCCTCCCACCAGACGATGCGTTTTGTGCTCTTTGCCGCCACATTGCGGGCGAGATACCCGTCTGGGGTCATGATCACCGTGTCGCCCGGCATCGCCTCGACGATCTCGAGCGCGTTGGACGAGGTGCAGCAGATATCCGACGCCGCCTTCACTTCCGCGGTGGTGTTCACATAGGAGACCACCTTGGCCCCGGGATACTGGGCGCGCATGGCCTCGACATCCGGTTTGGTGATGGAGCTCGCGAGGGAGCAGCCGGCGCGGGCGTCGGGGATCAGCACGGTTTTCTCTGGGTTCAGGATCTTCGAGGTCTCTGCCATGAAATGGACGCCGCACTGGACGATCACCTGCTGCGGCACCCGGGTGGCCTCGATCGCGAGCTGCAGCGAGTCGCCCGAGACGTCCGCCACGCCGTGGAAGATCTCGGGCGTCATGTAGTTGTGGGCGAGGATGACGGCGTCGCGGGCTTTCTTGAGGCGGTCGATCTCGCGGATATAGGGCGCCTGGACCGCCCACTCGGCTTCTGGGATCACGCGGGCGACGCGGGCATAGCGGTCTTCCAGCGTCTTCGCAGTCGCGAGCGACGGCGTGAGGTCATAGGTCGCGGCCAGGGTGGCGCGGGCCTCTGCGAGCGGGATCGTGGCGTTCATCAGCATCGGTATGGTCCTCCGTCCCTATTATGCTCAGTCTGAGTATATTTAGATTGCAAAGATGGGCCCGCAAGACGGGCCCTGTCAATCTTTCTGTGAGAAGAAAAGCTCCTTCTGGCGACGACGGCCCGGTGGCCGGGCCCGCATCGCCGAGAGGACGGTCACTCTGCGGCGCGGGGCATCCGGGCCAGCTGGCACTGGGACCACAGAGCCTCGAGCGCCTCCGTCAGATGGTCGAGATCTCCGTCCGTGTGGAGAGGGCCCGGGGTGAAGCGCAGACGCTCCGTGCCCCGCGGCACGGTCGGGTAGTTGATCGGTTGGACGTAGATGCCCCACTCGTCGAGCAACAAGTCGGAGATGAACTTGCACTTGTGCGGGTCGCCGACCATCACGGGCACGATGTGCGACGGGTTCTGGAGATGCGGGATGCCGATCTCGTCCAGCCTCGCCCGAAGTTTCGCGACCTGGTCGCGCTGCATCTCGCGCTCGACGGAGCTCTCCTTCAGGTGGCTGATCGCGGCGGCAGCGCCGGCGGCGACCGCAGGCGGCAGCGCGGTGGTGAAGATGAACCCGCTGGCGAAGGAGCGCACGAAGTCGCACAGAGCCTTGGAGCCCGTGATGTAACCGCCCATCACGCCGAAAGCCTTGCCGAGCGTCCCCTCGATCACGGTGATGCGGTCCATCAACCCGAGTTCCTCAGCCACACCGCCGCCGCGGGGGCCGTACATCCCCACCGCATGAACCTCGTCGATATAGGTCATCGCGCCATAGGCGTCGGCCAGGTCGCAAATCTCCTCGATCGGCGCGATATCGCCGTCCATCGAGTAAACGCTCTCGAAGGCGATGAGCTTGGGCCGTGCAGGGTCGATGGCGGCAAGCTGGCGTTCGAGATCGACGAGATCGTTGTGCTTCCAAATGCGCTTCTCGGCGCGGGAGTGTCGAATGCCCTCGATCATGGAGGCGTGATTGAGCGCGTCCGAGAGCACCACGCAGCCGGGGATGCGGGCGCCCAGCGTCCCAAGCGCCGCCCAGTTGGAGACATAACCGGAGGTGAAGAGCAGTGCCGCTTCCTTGTTGTGGAGGTCGGCGAGCTCCTGCTCGAGGAGCACATGGTGATGATTGGTCCCGGATATGTTCCGGGTGCCGCCAGCGCCGGCGCCGCACTGATGCAATGCGCTCTCCATCGCGGCGATCACATTTGGATGCTGTCCCATGCCGAGATAATCATTGGAGCACCAGACGGTGACCTGACTTTCGCCCGCGTCGTGCCGGCGGGTGGCCCGGGGAAAGCGCCCGCGGTGGCGCTCCAGATTAGCGAACACGCGATAGTTGCCCTCAGCGCGCAGATCAGCCAGCCGGTCCTGGAAAAAGCCCTCGTAGTCCATGCGATCCTCCGTCGTCTCTGTTTACGTCGCGCGGGCTCAGGGCGCCCGGTTTGTTTTCATTACTGACCTGCGTCGCGCATCATCCGCCGGCAACATCCACTGCCAAAGCGCCGCATCCCGCAACGGCAGCACCAGGAGCCAATGCTCGATCAACGCCAGTGCCGTCAACGCGGCAAGAAGCGTAAACTCCGCAAGCTCCGCCGGTGTCTCCGCCGACCAGGCCCGCTCTGCAAAGCAACCAACCGCCAATGTCAGCACCGTGATCGACACGGGGAAGAGCGCGTTCATCGCGCGCTTGGCGAAATAGCTCTTCAGATGGGCGAGCTGGGCCGGGATGAGTTCCTCCGCAAGATTCGGTACGCCCAAGAAAAGATTGAGCTTCGCGCTGATCCTAGCCGTGAAGAGTACTAGGAATGTCCACAGCCCAGTTTGATTTGCGTCAAGCCAGGCGAGCGCGATCAAACCGAAAGCCGTCGCCGCCAGGGCAATCTCATGCCAGGCGAGCGTAAGAAACGCCGCCTTGAACCGCCGCCACCCCCGCGCGCCCGGCGGACACGGCTTGCGGCTGGGGCCCGTGAGCGCACCGGTGAGGAAGGCGAATTCGTGCCAGCCCCAGATCGCGATCGCCGACGCAAAGCCGACATAGACACCGACGACGCCGCCCGTGCGTGCCGCCCATTCGAAGGCGACGACGGCGAGCACCAGAAGCGGCAACGACAGCGCGACCACACCAGCGAGCGTCCGCCGCGGCAATCCCACCGCGACGAGGATGCTCGCCGTCCCCGCCCACCAGGCGAAAAGGGCAAAGAGCAGCGCTGTGGCCACCGCTTCCATCAGCTCACCACACGGGCTCGAGCCGGCAATCGGCCGGCAAATCGGAGCGCTTCACCGGCTGCAGATAGAGCCGGGCGAAGATCGCCCCCGCACGCGCCCAGAGCCCGGCCCGGCGAACCGCTTGCAACGGACCGCCCCGCTCTCTGCTGGCTTCGATGGCGTTGTTGATCGACACCAGAGTCCGGCAGCCCGTCCAGAACACCGGATTGTCGAGGTCGATCTGGATCGGGAAGCACTGCTTCGAGATCTCGGAGGTGAGATTGAGCACCCGCCGGTCGTATTCGTCGATCTCGATGCCGAGCGCCTTATGGAAGGCCGGCCGCGCATGATCACGAACATACATCGTGCAGTAAACCGCCAAAAGGAAGAAGCGGATCCACAAGAGGTTGCCGCCTTTCAGCAGATGCGGATTGGCCCGCATCAAGAGGGCGAAGGCCTCGCCATGGCGGAACTCGTCGTTGCACCACTCGCGGAACCACTTGAAGATGGGGTGGAACCGGTTTTCAGGGTTCTGCTCCAAATGCCGGAAGATCGTGATATAGCGGGCATAGCCGATCTTCTCGGAGAGATAGGTCGCATAGTAGATGAATTTGGGCTTGAAGTAGGTGTATTTCTTAGTCTTCGTGAGAAAACCCAGATTCACACCAATCCCAGCGTCTTTCAGCGCGGAGTTGATGAAGCCGGCATGGCGGGCCTCATCGCGCGACATATAGGCGAAGAGCTCGCAGATATCCTGGTTGTTGCCGCGCTTCTTCATCTCCTTGTAGAGCACGCAGCCGGAGAACTCGGCCGTGAGCGAGGAAACGAGGAAGTCGATCAGTTCTTTGCGAAGTTCGGGCTCGATCGCATCGAAATCGACATCGTCCCAATTCTGATCCTTCTTGAAGTGGCCCTTGTTCGGGTCCGACTTCATCTCGGCGATCAGCTTGTCCCAGGCCGCGCGGACGCTGCTCACATCGAGGCGGTCCATCTCGTCGAAATCGGTGGTGTAGAAGCGGGGGGCCAGGAGCGTCGTCTCCTGCGCCATCGCGGTGGTTTCATTGACGTCCTCGACGCCGGCCTCGCGAGCGACCGCCTGCAGATCTGCTTGAACGTTCACAACCGCACCTCTTCGCTAAAGCTGAACTCGCAGAGTTCCATAAACTCAAGATCCCCGGTCATCCGGGTCCAGAGCCGCTCCAGCGCGGTGGCGCGGGTGACCGTGGCCTCCCGCCGCTCGGTGCGCACCTCGCCATAGGGAACCTCTATCTCGCTGCCATGGACCACCACTTCGTCGCCCGGCCGGATTTTCAGGTCGCCATCGAGGACCACATGCGCGTGCAGGCTCTCGAAAGTGTGGCTGACCTCGACCGTACAGGGCGTGGTGATGCGGGTGCGGGTGAGCAATCCGCCGATCATTGGGCGTCCTCCTGTGTGTCAACTATCGCTGACACCAGAGTGCGGAACACGGCGAAATTGTCAGCGCCGAATCCGATTAACTCGGCGCGCCACTGCGTCGCAGGGTCGAGCAGCGCGTGGTGGCCGTCCTCCCAGCGGATGATTTCGACCGGCAGATCGGCGGGCACCCCATGCTGCATCCGAACCCGGCGCAGCACGCGCAACAGCCCGCGGACGAAGCCGTCCTTGTCGATGCCGAGCGCACCCAGGGTCTCGCCGGTCGCGGGGTCGAGCATCAGGGTCCCCCCGCCCTCGACGGTCTGGAGCAGAACCGGCACGCGAAGCTCGGCGCTCGCCAGTGTCGGGCCGACCGCTTGAGGCGGGGTGTCGGTCCATCTGAGGGCGGCGGTTCCCGCGAGGGTGACCGCAAGCATGATCCCAACGGCGATGATCATCGGGCGCGGGATGCGGTCGACGGTCTGGGAATTGGCTGTCATCCTCGGTCTCCTGTGCAGGCATTGGGGGGAACCGGGGCCGATCGGCCCCGGCGCATGGATCAAGCGGCGACGCGCCGCGCGTCTGCCGGGGCTGCCGGGGCTGCCGGGGCTGCCGGGGCCGCCGCCGCGGGCGCATCGGCGCGCTCGGTCTGAGCGGTGCGCAACGCTGCGGCAAGCAGCTCGGCCACGCGACCGCCATCGGGGATTGCGCGGAGCATGGGCTGCGGCGCCTTTAGCTCCCAAGGCTTCGCGTGCGGCCAGAGCATGAGATAGGACAATTTGGACTCACCCTGCAGCGAGAGCGGCAGATCCGCCGTGCCGTCGCGGTGGAGTTTGAGCGCCGCAGAGCCGATCCACCGGAAGGGCAGGTTCAGCGTCACCGTCAGGGCAACGCCGATGCGCATCGCCACCCGGCGGTTTGTGATCGTGTAGACCGTGGCCTGTGCCGCAGAGAGCGCCATCGCAGCCAAGACCCCGGCCGCGAGCAGCCCCATCACCGCGAGCGCACCGACACCGACGACGATCGCCCCGCTGTCAGCACCCTGCGCCCACATGTCGATCCCGCGCCATGCCGAGATCGCCGCGAAATAGACCAGCACCCATTTGAGGCCGAAGGCGCGCCAGGCGAGCCCCCACCAGCGCGGGCGGCCCTGCCAGAGGATGTGCTCGCCCTCGGGCGGACGCGCCGGCAAACCGCGGACCGGCTCGACCTGGAAGTCGTCATGCAGGTCCTTGGGGCTCATAGCTGGCTCTCCAGGCGGTTGGCATCGGCATAGAGCTTGCCGCCGCACCAATAGGCCGAGATCTGGTCTTCCTCGCGCATCGTGATCTGGCCCGGGGTCTTGACCTGGGGGACGCCGGCAAATTGGAACGACTTCAGCGAGTGGACCTTGATCACGTTGCCCCACCAGCTGACCACGCAGAGGGTGAAGGGGATAAGCCGGGTCCCGTCGCTGCCAAGATCGATCTCGAGATAGCGGATCAACTGTTCCGACCGGTCGACCCAGACGTCCTTGACGGTGCCGCCGATCTCGCCGTCGGCGCCTTTGACGAGATAACCGGTGAGATCGCTCTTGTCGTTCATATAGACGAAGTCGTTGGTCGATTTCAGCGGCACGATTTTTAGATCACCGTGGAGCGTGATGTCAGGCGCATCGCTGCGCATCGCCCAGGAGGCCGGGCCCACGCCATCGGCGAGGGCGTCGCCGGTCGGCTCATAAGGCGCGCCGGAGAAGGCGTCGGTCTTTTTGATCGCGAGGTTCTCGCGCTGCACCGACTTCTCCCAAGCGGGATCCGGCCGAACGATCTCGCCGCCGCCATGGGGCAGTTTGTAGGTCTTCGGCGACGGCATACCGTAGGGGGCGGCGCCCGCCTCCCTGCCCGTCACCTCGGATTCCAGCGGAAACCCCTCGCGCATGTTCTCGCGCTGGATCCAAATGACCAGGCCGAAGAAGAACAGCCAAAAGAGGTAAAGAGCCACCTGAGCGAAGTCGATGTTACCGACGATGGTTGCGTAGTCTTCCATGACACGTCTCCTGAGCGAGTTAGGCGGGGAATTCGGTTAGACCGACGCGAGACCGCGCAGCGGCGCGACGGCGGGTGACGAGCGGGCCGATGGCGGCCAGCGTGGCGAAGAGGAGCAGGATCTCCAGGTGGTAGACCACCGAGTAACCGATGCCCGGACGGTCGAGCACGGCGCCGAGAAGGCCGGCCTCAGCAAGCGCCGTGACCGCATCGCGGATGATCCCGCCGAGCGCGAGGCCGAGACCCGCGGCGGTGGCCTGCGCCGCGCCCCAAGCCCCGAGCGCAAGGCCGGCTTGGCCGCCGCGACCCAGATCCATGGCGGCAGTGAGGGTGCCGACCGCGAACAACCCGCCGCCGAGGCCGATGAGTCCGGCGCCCGTGCGGAACAGCCAAGCCGATCCGAGCGGCTCCGCAAAGACCACCGCCGAGAAGGCGAAGATGCCGATCACCGCGCCCCAGGCCGCGAGCCCGCACGGGTCACGCCCCTGGCCCAGCAGCCGCGCGGCCACCGCAAAGCCCGCCAGCGAACCCATGGCCCAAAGCGCGGTCAGCGCCGTTGTGTCGCCCACGGAGAGCCCCAAGACCTGCCCGCCATAGGGCTCAAGCAGGATGTCCTGCATCGAGAAGGCCAGCGTCCCCAGCATCACCGCGGCGAGCAGGCGCCCGGCGCGGCCGCCGGCCAACAGATCGGCCAGCGCGTCTTGGAACCGCGGCCGCGGCTCGGCTCGCTCCGCGCGGGACATCGGCCGCACATGTTCCTGACGCCACAGCGCGATTAGATTGAGCAGGAGGGTGAGCAGCGCCGCGCCTTGGATCACCTGGATCAGCCGCAAATGGGAATAGTCGCGCAGAACCCAGCCGAAGAGCCCCGCAGAGATCCCCATGCCCAACAGCAGCATTACATAAAGCAGCGCCACCACCCGCGGGCGCTTGTCCTCCGGCGCGAGATCCGTCGCCAAAGCGAGCCCAGCGGTCTGGGTCATATGGACCCCGGTCCCGGCCATCAGAAAGGCGAGCGCCGCCCCCGCGGGCCCTGCCCAGGACGGCCCCACCGTCTGCTCGCCGGAGAGGACGATCAGCGCAAACGGCATCATGGCCAGCCCGCCGAACTGAAGCAGGGTGCCGTACCAAAGATAGGGCGTGCGCTTCCAGCCGATTGCGGAGCGGTGGGTGTCCGAGCGAAAGCCCAGCACCGCGCGGAACGGCGCCGCCAACATCGGCAGCGCGGCCATCACCGCCACCAGCCATGCGGCCACGCCCAGCTCGACGATCATCACCCGGTTGAGCGTGCCCGTCAGCAGCACCATGCACATGCCGACGGAGACCTGAAACAGCGACAGCCGCAGGATCCGCGAGAGCGGCAACTCCGCGCTCGCCACATCCGAAAAGGGCACCAGTCGGCGGCCGACCGTGTTCCAGAACTCGGTGCGCGCCGAGACGGTTTTTGGCGTTTCGCTCATGGCCGCACGAGCTCCCAAGCCTCGGAAATGTAAAAGCCTCGCGAGACACGGGTCACGCGCGCGGGGACCAATCCATCCAGCGCCTCCGAAGAGCGCAAGCGGCGGGTGAGGGTGCGCGCGCCCTGCGGCTCGATGGCGGGCGATCGGTCGGAGCGGGGGAAGAACTTGCCCGCCGCGTGCATGGCCGCGAGCAACGGGGTCCGCGGGGCCACGGTGAATACCACCGAGCGCCGGCACCGGGCCGCGATCCGGCCGAGCGCGGTCACGATGTCCGGCGTGGTGTAGTGGATGAGGCTGTCCATCGCGACCGCATGGTCGAAGAGGCCGAGCCCGGGGTCGAGCATATCGCCTGCCCGCCACTCGATCCGGCCCCTGAGGCCCGCCGGCATCCGCGCGCGCGCGACATCGACGAGGGAGGCGGCGATGTCCACAGCCACCACATCGGCGCCCCGTCTGGCCGCTTCGATGCTGAGCGCCCCGGTGCCGCAGCCCGCATCGAGCAGACGCCGCCCGGTCAGATCCTCCGGCAGGCGGGACAGCAGCGTCGCCCGCATGTCGTCGCGGCCCGCGCGCACGGTGGCGCGGATCCGGCTCACCGGGGCGTCCGAAGTCAGCCGCGCCCAGGTCTCGCTCGCCGTGCGGTCGAAGTAGTCGCGCAGCCGTTCGCGGCGGGTGTCATAGGAAGTTGCGTCGCTCATCAGTCGAACCCCAGCAGCTCAAAGATCTCGCGGTCGGGCAGCGGCGCGGGGGCGAGCGGATCGGTGCCGGCCCACAGCGTCTCTGCGAGGCGCAGATACTCGGCCTGCACCGCAACGACCTCCTCGGACTGCTCCATCTCGAAGAGGGTGCATTTCTTCAGCCGCGAGCGGCGCAGCGCATCGAGATCCGGCAAATGCGCCAGGCGCTTGAAGCCCACCGTGTCGCAGTAACGGTCGACCTCGTCGGTGTCGCGCGAGCGGTTGGCGACACAGCCCGCGAGCCGGACCTGGTAATTCTTCGACTTCGCCTCCACGGCGGCGATGATCCGGTTCATCGCGTAGATCGAGTCGAAGTCGTTGGCGGTGACGATCAGCGCCCGCTCGGCATGCTGCAAGGGTGCTGCGAAGCCGCCGCAAACCACATCGCCGAGGACGTCGAAGATCACCACATCGGTGTCGTCGAGAAGGTGATGCTCTTTCAGCAGCCGCACGGTCTGGCCGACGACATAGCCGCCGCAGCCGGTGCCCGCCGGCGGCCCGCCGGCCTCCACGCACATCACGCCGTTGTAGCCCTCATAGACGAAGTCCTCCGGGCGCAGCTCCTCGGGGTGGAAGTCCACCTCCGCCAGGCTGTCGATCACCGTCGGCACGAGGCATTTGGTCAGCGTGAAGGTCGAGTCGTGCTTCGGGTCGCAGCCGATTTGCAGCACCCGCTTGCCGAGCTTGGAGAACGCCACCGAGAGGTTGGACGAGGTGGTCGACTTGCCGATCCCGCCTTTGCCGTAGACCGCAAAGACCTTGGCCCCCTCGATCTTGAGCTTGGGGTCGAGCTTCACTTGGACCGAACCGTCTCCGTCCTCGCGGGGGCGGCGGCGGGGCAGGCTCGGCGGGGTTTCCAAAGGCGCCATGTCGTCTCCTCCGTGTTCTCTCTCAGGCCGCGGCGATGGCCGGGCCGGGGTCGATCCCCTCGAGCCGGTCCTCGAGTTCCTCCGCCGAGGCGGTGAGCGCTGCGAGGGTGTCGGCGTCGGGGGTCCAATATTGGCGTTCGTGCGCCTCGATCAGGCGGTTGGCGAGCCTGGCCGAGGCGGCCGGGTTGAGCGCGGCGAGGCGGCGCCGCATCTCGGGATCGAGCAAATAGGTCTCGGAGAGGCGCTGATAGACCCAGGGGTCGACGGCCCCGGTGGTGGCGGACCAGCCGAGCGTGTTGGTCACCTGGGCTTCGATGTTGCGCACGCCCTCGTGACCGTGCTCCAGCATCCCCTCGAACCATTTCGGGTTGAGCGCGCGGGTGCGGGTCTCGAGCGCCACCTGCTCCTGCAGCGTGCGCACGGTGCCGCCGCCGCGGGTCTGATCACCGATATAGACCGGGGCATCCGCGCCCTTGGCGCGAGAGACCGCGCGGGAGATCCCGCCGAGGGTGTCGAAATAGTGGTCGATCGTGGTGACGCCGAGTTCGACGCTTTCGAGGTTCTGATAGGCGAGGTCGACCTTGGAGAAGATCGACGAGAGCAGTGCCCCCTCGCGCCGCGCCTTACCGTTCCGGCAATAGGCGAAACACTTTCGCTTCTCATAGGCATCCGCCAACTCGTCCTCGTCGCCCCAGGAACCGGCGTCGATCAGCTGGTTGACATTTGCGCCATAGGCCCCTTCGGCGTTGGAGAAGACGCGCAAGGCGGCGGTCTCGAGGTCACAGCCCTGGGCAGCTTGATGGGCGAGCGCATTGGCCCGGATATGGTTCTGGGCCAGCGGCTCCTCGGCGGTCGCGGCGAGCCAGGCAGCTTCGGCCAGGAGCTTCGCCTGCAGCGGCAGAAGATCGCGGAAGATCCCGGAGAGGGTCATCACCACATCGATCCGCGGCCGGCCCAACACCTCCAGCGGGATCAGTTCCGCGCCGCAGAGCCGGCCATAGCCGTCGAAACGCGGGCGCGCGCCCATGAAGGCGAGCGCCTGGGCGATCGGCCCGCCCTCGGATTTGAGGTTGTCGGTGCCCCAAAGGACAAGCGCGATCGAACTCGGCAATTGACCATGCGCCCTACGATGGGCGTCGAGCAGCCGATCCGCCTGGACGGCCCCGTCGCGCAAGGCAAAGGCCGAGGGCATACGGTAAGGGTCGTGGCCATGAAGGTTGCGCCCCGTCGGCAGGATCTCCGGGCTGCGGATCAGATCCCCCCCGGCGACAGGGGCGATGAAGCCGCCGTCAAGCGCATGGACAAGCGCCGGGGTCTCGCTGTCCTCCCCGAGATGCACCGCCGCGCGTTCGAGCCTCGCCAGCACCCGCACGGACCCGTCGGACGCGGCGAGCCCGGCAAGGCTGCCCGCGAGCTCGGCCCCTTGCCCCTCGGCGAGCGCCCGCAGCGCTGGCAACGGCGGCGGCGCGACGCCCTCTGCCTCGGCCACGGCCCCTGCCATCGCGGCCAGCGTATCGGTGCGTTCCTCGAGCGAGGGGATCCGGCCGAGCACATGCAGCCCATGCGGGATCAGCGTCTGCTCCAGCTGGGTCACCTCCGCGGCGAGCCTTGGGATCTCCGCTGCACCGGCCCTCTGCCAGGCGGGCTCTGCCACGGCCATGTCGAGCTCCGCCGCTTGGGCCTGGATCAGCTCGGCGAGCTGGGCACGTTCTTCGGCCGCCTCGGGCGGGGCGGCGCGCCAACGGTCGATCGAGGCCTTGAGATCGGCGAGCCCCTTGTAAAGCCCGGCCTGAGCGAGCGGCGGGGTCAGATAGGTCACCGTCGTCGCCGCCGCCCGCCGCTTGGCGAGCGCGCCCTCGGAGGGGTTGTTGGCCGCGTAGTAATAGATATTCGGCATATCGCCGATCAGGCGGTCGGGCCAGCAGCCCTGCGAGAGCCCAACCTGCTTGCCCGGCATGAATTCGAGCGCCCCGTGGGTCCCGAAATGCAAAAGCGCATGGGCGCCGAAGCTCTCCCGCAGCCAACGGTAGAAGGCGACGAAGGCATGGGTGGGCGCAAATCCCCCTTCGAAGAGGAGCCGCATCGGGTCGCCCTCATAGCCGAAGGCCGGCTGCACGCCGACGAAGACCTCGCCGAACTGCGCACCGAGCACGAAGACCTCGCGGCCGTTCGACTGCTGCCGACCAGGCGCAGGCCCCCACACCGCTTCGATCTCGTCAAGCCACGGCGTGTCGCGCACGATATCATCGGCCGAGATGCGCGCCGCGATGGCCGCTTCCTGCCCATGCGCGCCGGGGGTGCCGGGGCCGCCGCCCAGAACCGCCTCACGCAGCGCATCGACGCTGTCCGGCACCGTGACCTGGTAACCCTCGTCGCGCAGGCGCCCCAGCAAGCCGTGAAGCGACTCGAACACCGAGAGATAGGCGGCGGTGCCGATCGCCCCGGCATTGGGCGGGAAGCCGAACAGCACGATCGCAAGCCGGCGCTCCGCCCGCGGGGTGCTGCGCAGCTCAACGAGCTTGGCCACTCGGTCGGCAAGACGCCCCACGCGCTCGGGGCAAGCGACCATCTTGGCCCTGGGTCCGCCTTGGCCCGCGCCGTCGGGATCGAACCGGCAGCCGAGCGCGCAGCCGGAGCACACACCGCCGCCCGCCCGCCCACCGAAGACCGTGGGACCCGTCGCCCCGTCGATCTCGGGGATCGCGACCATCATCGTCGCCTCGACCGGCGAAAGCCCGGCGGAAGAGCCCGCCCAGGTCTCCAGCGACTGAAACTCCAGCGCATGGGCCGCCAGATAGGGAACATCGAGTCCCGCGAGCACCTCACCTGCGGCGGCGGCATCGTTATAGGCCGGGCCGCCGACCAAAGAGAAACCGGTGAGCGAAAGCACAGCATCGACCGTGGCGCCGTCTGGCCCTCGGAAGAACGCGTCCACAGCAGGGCGCGCATCGAGCCCGGCGGCGAAGGCCGGGACGACGTCGAGCCCGCGCTCTTCGAGACTGGCGATCATCCGATCGTAATGGGCCGTGTCGCCTGCGAGAATGTAAGAGCGCATCAGCAAGAGCCCGACCCGCCCCCGGGCGCCGCGCTGACGGGGAAGATCCGCCGGGCTCTCGGACAGCCGCTCCGCCATCTCAGGGTGATAGACGCCGGTCTCCGGATAATCGACAGGCGGTTGAGGATCCAGCTTGCCGCGCAGCCAAGCCCGCGGGCCGCTCGCATAACGGTCGACCAGGAAGCGGACGAGATTGGCCAGATTTTCGTCGGAGCCTGACAGATAGTACTGCATCGTGAGGAAATAGGCGCGCAAATCCTGCGCCTTGCCGGGAATGAAGCGCAGGATCTTCGGCAAGCGGCGCAGGAGCTTCTTCTGACCCGCACCGGAGCTGGCCTGCCCCCCCGTCTTCGGCTTGCCGCGCAGCTTTTTCAGCAACCCGACGATGCCCTTGGCTGGTTTGTCCATCGCCAAACCACCGATGCGGGTGAGCTTGACGATCTCGGCGGCCGAAATGCAGCAGACAAGGGCGTCGGCATCTTCCTGACGGGCCTTGAGCGCAGGCAGGATTGCTTGCACCTGATCGTCGAGGAAGATCATGGTGGCCACGATGATATCCGCCGCGGCGATGTCAGCCCTGGCGGCCTCGAGCGCGGCCGGGTCGTCGGCCCACTCGCTGGCCGCGTGCAACACGACCTCGATCCCTGGGATCTCGGCCTCCAGCGCGGGGCTCACGCGTGCGAGGCTGCCGGCAAGATGGCGGTCGAGGGTGACGAGGACAACGCGGGGGGCCACGCGGTCGCCGGATAGACCGGGCGCCTGGGCGGCGTCGCGCAACTCGCGGGCGATCTCAGCGGGAGAAATGGGCTTTTGCATCGTAGAGCGTCTCAACAGTGATGGTGGCGAGACCGCGCTCGGCGGCGAAGCGTTCGGTGTTGCGCCGGGCCCGGCCGCGGACGAAGAACGGGATCTTTTTCAACTCCGCCTCGGCGTCGGCCGCCCAGGCCGGGGCGGTCCCATTGGCAGGCGGGTTGGGACGAGTTTCGGCGCCCGGCGTCTCGGGGGCGTCGCGTCTGGCGGACCCGGCCCCAAGGCGGCGGGCCCCCCCCAACACCCCACACCCCCGCCAAACCCCCCAACCAGCC
>JBHJGY010000033.1:0-11224 GCA_050331335.1 Pikeienuella sp. | reverse complement strand
CCCCCCGCGCCGCGGGGGGGCGCCCGCGGGGGGGCGGGCGGGGGGGGGTCGACCTCCCGCAGGCCCGGGCCGGCCTCACTCCGCCGCCTTGGGCAGCGCCCCGATCGCCCCGCTGCCTGCGATCTCGTGCAGCTCCGCCTCCGAATAGCCCAGGACATCGCGCAAGATCTCTTCCGTGTGCTCGCCGAGAAGCGGGCTGCGCGTCACCTCCGCCGGGCTGTCGGAGAGCTTGATCGGCAGGCCCACGGTCACATAGGTCCCGCGCTCCGGGTGCTCGACCTCCACGATTGTCCCGGTCGCCCGCAGCCCCTCGTCCTCCATGATCTCTTGCATCGAGAGAATGGGGCCGACGGGGATGTTGAGCGGGTTGCAGATTTCCATCACTTCGAACTTAGTCTTGGTCATGGTCCACTGCTCGATCGCCTCGAAAATCTCGTTGAGATGCGGCAGCCGCGCCGGTGGCGTGGCATAGTCGGGGTCGGTCTTCCACTCCGGCTTGCCGATCACATCGCAAACATGCTCCCACACCGCCGCCTGGGTGATGAAATAGGTATAGGCGTTGGGATCCGTCTCCCACCCCTTGCATTTGAGGATCCGCCCCGGCTGGCCGCCGCCGCTGTCGTTGCCGGCCCGCGGCGTCGCCTCGCCGAAGGGGATCCCCTCGCCGTATTGGCTGTATTCCTTGAGAGGACCAGCCGCGAGACGCTGCTGGTCGCGCAACTTTACCCGGCAAAGGTTCAACACCCCGTCCTGCATCGGTGCGAGCACCTTCTGCCCCCGGCCCGTTTTCTCACGCTGATAGAGCGCCGCGACAATCCCGAGTGCCAAGTGTAGCCCGGTTCCAGAATCGCCGATCTGCGCGCCGGTCACCAGCGGCGGGCCGTCGAGAAAACCTGTGGTCGAGGCCGACCCGCCCGCGCATTGCGCGACATTCTCGTAGACCTTGCAGTCCTCGTATTTTCCGGGTCCGAAGCCCTTGACCGAGGCCATGATCATGCGCGGGTTCAGTTCCTTGATCCGCTCCCAGCCAAACCCCATCCGGTCCATCGCGCCCGGCGCAAAGTTCTCAACCAGCACATCGCAGGACTGCACGAGGCGTTCCAGCACCTCCTTGCCCTTGGCGTCCTTGGTGTTGAGCTCGATCGAGCGCTTGTTGTGGTTGAGCATGGTGAAGTAGAGGCTGTCGGCGCCCGGCACATCGACCAGCTGCTTGCGGGTCGCGTCGCCCACACCGGGCCGTTCGACCTTGATCACATCGGCCCCGAGCCAGGCCAGAAGCTGGGTGCAAGTGGGGCCGGACTGCACATGGGTGAAGTCGAGGATGCGCACGCCGTCGAGGGCTTTCATGGGTCTCTCCGTTGGTCTCTCGGTCAGAATGGGACGGCGGTGTCGCCGGTGTGGAAGGGGTCGAAGGCGAGCCCGATGCCGCGGGCCGGCGGCTCGGCGCCCCGCCCCATGTCGAGCTCTTCCGGCCGCCGGACGGCGGCGCGGCGGTAGAGCGTGACCTCGGCCGCCATTGCGGCACTCACCGCATAGGCCTCGAGGCTCTCTATCTCCTGACAGGTCGATAGTTGCAGCCCGTCATCGCCCTGCGCGGCCGGGGGCGCGAGCACCTCGGCGAGGCCGCGCGGGCGCTCGTCCGCCACGGCCTGTAGCGCAAGATCGCCCGGGCGGTCGGGCAGCTTGGGGTGAATCGGGGCGAGGGTCGACATTGCGTGCCCCCTCAACCGGCGCCGGCATCGGCGAAATCTTCCATCTCGTAGAACGGACGGATCTCGATATCGCTCGGCCCGGGCATGGGGTTCGGACAGCGGCGCGCCCAGGAGACCGCCTCCTCCATGCTCTCGACCTGCCAGATCCAATAGCCCGCCACAATCTCTTCGGTCGGGAACGGCCCCTCGGTCAGTTGCCGGCCCTCGCCGTCGTAGCGGACCCGCAGGCCGGTTGAGGAGGGCTTGATCCCCCCGCCATCGACCATGACCCCAGCATCGATCAGTTGCTGGTTGAAGGCCCCCATGGCGGCAAGCAGATCGGCCGAAGGCATCCTGCCCGCCTCGCTATCGGCCGTCGCCCGGACCATGACCATCACACGCATCTCGCTTCCCTCTCCGGCCCCGTGCCTCACTTGTACATCGTCTGGGCCTTGGTGCCCGGGGCGTATTCGTTGGGATCGATCCAGACATTGACGACGGCGCATTTGCCGGTCGCCGCGATCGCCTCGCGGGCGCGCTGCAGCGCCGGGCCGATCTCGCTCGCGTCGCGGACCTCCTCGCCATGGCCCCCGATCATGTGAGCAAACATCGAGAACGGCACATCGCCGAGCTTGTTGCCGACATCGCCGCGGTTCTCGCCGTATTTCGCGATCTGACCGTAGCGGATCTGATTCTGCGCCGAGTTGTTGCCGACGACCGCGAGGAAGGGGGCCCCGAAGCGCTGGGCCACCTCCATATCGAAGGCGGTCATCCCGAAGGCCCCGTCGCCGTAGAGGCACATCACCTCCTTTTGCGGATGCGCCAGCTTGGCCGCCATGGCAAAGCCCGTGCCCACGCCGAGCGAGCCGAGCGCGCCCGGGTCCATCCACTGCCCAGGCCCGCGCGGACGCACCGCCTGGGCGGAGATCGTCACCACATCGCCGCCATCGCCAATGTAAATGGTGTCGTCGCCGAGGAACTCGTTGATCTCCCAGGCGAGGCGATAGGGATGGATCGGCGCGCGGTCGGAGGTGAAGAGCGGCATCAGCTTCTCGAGCGCCACCGCCTCGGCCGCCCGCAATTTCTCCATCCATTGCTGGCGGAGCTGGCGTTTGCCCTGGTCGATGCGGCCCGAGGCGGCGGCGGCGACGGCGGTCAGGTTGGCGCCCGGATGGCCCGGCAGGCCGAGATCGATGTCGCGGTTCTTGCCCACGGTTTTGTAGTCGAGATCGAGCTGCACCAGGGTCAGCGCATCCGAGATCCGCTTGCCATAGCCCATCCGGAAGTCGAAAGGCGTGCCGACGATCAGCAGCACATCCGCCTCTTGGAAGGCGAGGCGCCGGGTGCGGTCGAAATGGTGCGGATCGCCCGGGGGGAGCATGCCGCGGGCGGCGCCGTTCATGTAAGCGGGGATGTCGAGGGCGCGGCAGAAGTCGATCGCCTCCTGCGCAGACCCCGAGGCCCAAACCTGCTGACCGAACAACACCGCCGGCCGCTCGGCCGCAACGAGGATATCCGCGAGACGCTCGATATCCGCCGGGTCCGCGATCATCCGGGGGCTCGCGCGATACTTGCCAGGCTCCGGCAAGCGCGCTTTCTCAAGCGGGATCTCGGCATCGAGGATATCGCGCGGGATCTCCAGATAGGCCGGCCCATACGCGCCGGCGAAGCACTCGCGCGCCGCCATCGAGATCATGTCGGCGATCCGCTCGGTGGAAAACACGCCGGACGCAAACTTCGTGATCGGCGTCATCATATCGACATGGGGGAGATCCTGGAGCGAGCCCATTTTGTGCTGGGTCAGCGAGGACTGTCCGCCGATATGCAGGATCGGGCTCTCGGAGCGGAATGCGGTGGCCACGCCCGTGACGGCGTTGGTGCAGCCGGGCCCTGCGGTGGTCACGACACAGCCGAGCTTGCCGGTCTGGCGCGCATAGCCGTCCGCCGCGTGCGCCGCGGTCTGCTCGTGGCGAACATCGACAATGCGGATGCCCTCGTCGATGCAGCCGTCATAGATGTCGATGATATGCCCGCCACAGAGGGTGAAGATCGTGTCGACCCCCTCCGCCTTCAGCGCTTTAGCAACGAGCCGGCCGCCGGAGACGATCCCCTCATCGGCGCTCTTGCGGGCGAGCGTGTCATGCGCGGTCAGTGAAGTCGCCATATCGTTTCCTCCTCTGGTTCCTCGTTGTTGTCGCAGGCGCACCCATCAGGGGCAGGTCGGTTGTCGGCGGCCGCGCGGCGCCTGGGTGACGGGGGCTGCCGGCCGGCCTCCCCGCGCGCCGCAGCCGAGCTGTCGAAGAGCGGCCGTGGGTTCGGCCGTGTAGGGGACACCGCGGCACCGGTCACGGTGCCGTTCCGTCGATAGCGCCGCTGATCTCCGACCAGCCGAGACGGATGAAGCTGTGCAGCCGCATCGTATGCTCCCGCACCAGCCGGCTTGCGGCATCCGCGTCGCGCGCCTCGATCGCTTCGATGATGTTCATATGATCGACAACCGAGCGGTCCGAGCGGTCTGTTTCGGTCAGGGCCCGCCGCCGCACCGCCTTGAGCTGGGTGAAGAGGCCGTCGGCCAGTTCCACCATCCGGCGGTTGCCGGAGAGCTTCATAATACAGTGGTGGAACTCGATATTCGCCTCGGAATACTCGCCGAGCCGGGCCCGGGCATGCTCGGGGTCGTAGCGGGTCCCGATCTCCCGCAGACCGGCGATCTCGGCGTCATGGGCATGCTCACAGGCGAGCCGCGCCGCCATGCTCTCCAGTGCCGCCCAGACAACGATGAGGTCCAAGATCTCGTCGAGCCCCTTGCGCCGGATGAACACGCCACGCCGAGGCTGGATGCGGACGAACCCCTCCTGCTCGAGGCGCATAATCGCCTCGCGGATGGGCGTGCGGGAGATGCCGAGCTGCTCTGCGAGGCCGCGTTCGTCGAGCCGCAGGTTGGTCTCGGGATGGTAGACGTCAAGCTCCATGATCGAGCGCTTGAGCACCGTATAGATGTGCTCCTTGAGGCTGAAGCTGCCATCGACCGGATCGAGTTTGAGCTTGGTCGACACTTGAACTCCCGCGCTGCAGAGCCGCCCCCGCGGGCGCTGCGGCCATACCGCCTAAGTGTGTGGTATACCATGCACCAAAAAACTGGCAACCGCCGGGCTTCTTCCGGTCACGATCCGCAACCCCGCCCAGCCGCGACGGACACTGAGTGGAAGGCTATTCCAATTCCACTGACTTCAACACCCTCCTTGTCTCAGCCAGCTGAAAACCGGATCTCTCTATCAGAAGGTCAAATGCATCAGGAACCGGTCCAGCGATGCGCGCGTCGCGAACCGCCAGAGCGCCCCGCGCGCCCCGCGCGCCCGGTCACCCAATTTCGACAGCCAGCGACCGCAACGGCGCGGCCGCGCTGCTCCTGTCGCGCAAGAGACGGCGATCCCGCTGGCGCGCATGGGTCGCTCTGTTGCAGGGTGGTTCAAAGCAAACCGATGAGGGAGCCCCGCCCATGCCCGTCACCTACTTAAAGAAAGCCGCCAAAACGCCGGAGACCGACAGCGCGGAAACCCGCAAGATCGTCGAGCGGATGCTCAGCGAGATCGAACGCGACGGCGAGGACGCGGCGCTGCGCTATGCCAAGGAGCTGGACGGTTGGGAAGGCCCGCCGGTGATCGAGCGGGCTCAGATCGAGGCTGCCGCTGCGGCGGTCCCCGATCGGCTGAAGGACGACATCCGCTTCGCCTATGACCGGGTGCGCGGCTTTGCCGAGGCGCAGAAAGCCTCCATCGCAGATTTCGAGACCGAGTTGTCGCCGGGCCTTTGGGCCGGCCAAAAGCTCATCCCGCTGGAGACCGTCGGCGCCTATGTGCCGGGCGGGCGCTATGCCCATGTGGCCTCCGCCATCATGTCGGTGGCCACCGCCAGGGTTGCCGGCGTCGACCATGTTGTGGCTTGCACGCCGCCGCATAAAGGCGCGCCAAACCCCGCGATCCTCTACACTCTCAATCTCTGCGGGGCCGACACGATCCTGGCGCTGGGCGGCGTCCAAGGCATTGCCGCGATGGCCTTCGGGCTCTTCACAAACCGGCCTGCGCGGATCCTGGTCGGCCCGGGAAATCGCTTTGTCGCCGAGGCCAAGCGGATGCTGTTCGGCCGCCTTGGGATCGACCTCTTCGCCGGCCCGACCGAGATCGCTGTCATCGCAGACGATACCGCAGATCCCCAGATCGTCGCCGAGGATCTCGTCTCCCAAGCCGAACACGGACCCGACAGCCCAGCCTGGCTCATCACCACCTCAGAGGCGCTCGCGAAGGCGGTCGATGCGCTGATGCCCGGCCTGATCGCAGCCCTGCCCGAGACCGCCCAGAAAGCCGCCGACGCGGCCTGGCGCGACTATGGCGAGATTATCCTCGCCGACACCCGCGAAGAGGCCGCGGAAATCTCCGACGTCTACGCAGCCGAGCACCTGGAAGTGCACGCCGCCGATCTCGATTGGTGGATGGGCCGGCTCAAGAATTACGGCTCGCTCTTTGTCGGCGAGGAAACAACGGTCAGCTTCGGCGATAAATGCTCCGGCACGAACCATATCCTGCCCACCAAGCGCGCGGGCACCTATACTGGCGGGCTCTCGGTGCACAAATTCATGAAGGTGGTGACAACCCAGCGCATGACCCGCGACGCCGTGCGCGAGGTCGGTCAAGTGGCGGCCCGGATCAGCCGGCTCGAAGGGATGGAGGCCCATGCACGCGCGGCGGATGCGCGGCTGAGGAAGTACTTCCCCGGCGAGAACTTCGACACCGGCGTCGCGTGATCGCCGCGTTCTCTCTGGCCGGTCGGACGGCCCTCGTCACCGGTGGCGGCTCAGGCCTCGGCCGGGCCATCGCCCACGCGCTCGCCGATGCGGGGGCGCGGTTGCTTCTCGTCGGACGTCGCGCGAACCGGCTTGAGGCGGCGCTCGAGGATCGGGAGGGACGCGCCTTCCCGATCGACATCCTAGAGGCCGGGGCCGCTGAGCGTCTTGCGGCCTGGGTCGAGGCGGAGGGCGAGGCGGTCGACATCCTCGTCAACGCCGCCGGGGCAAACCCGCGCTTGCCGGCGGAGACGATCACGGTCGCCCAATGGCAGGAGACGATCGCGGTCAACCTGACCGCTCCGTTCCTCGTGGCGCGGGCGCTTGTCGGGCCGATGCGCGCGCGTCGCTGGGGGCGGATCATCAACCTCGCCTCGCTGCAATCTGGCCGAGCCATGCCCAACGGGATCGCCTATGGCGCCGCGAAAGGCGGCGTGGCGCAGCTCACCAGAGCGATGGCGGAGGCTTGGTCGGGCGACGGGGTCACGGCCAATGCGCTGGCGCCGGGCTTTTTCCCCACCGAGCTAACTGCCCCGGTCTTCGCGGACGCGCAGAAGGCCGAGGCGCTCGCGGCTCAGACCTGCGTGGGGCGCAACGGCCGGCTGGAGGACATTGCCGGCCCGGCGGTCTTCCTCGCCTCCGAGGCCTCCGCCTATGTCACCGGGCAAATCCTCTATGTCGACGGGGGTTTCACCGCGAAGTAGCGCCGCCAGCCGCGCCCGCGCGGCGCCTCCCTCGGCCCCGTTTCTCACCGGAAGCCGCGTCGCGCGGGCTGCCCCACCGGCCGACTTCAGCGCCTTCTGGCCACCCGCGACGCTCTGCGACACCGCGCGCGCCTGTGCCCACCCCGGTCGGTCAGTTGATCGGCCGGGGGCAGGTCGGATCGTTGGGGTCCTGCGGGTCGATGCACAGGGTGCCGACGCCCGGCCAGTCTTCGTCATTGGCGCGGTTGGTTACCGGATCCTCTTCGGTAAGCTCTGGCTGCAGGAAGCCGATATCGCTGAAGAAGCCGAATTCCACCTCTGGATCGGGGGTCACGACCGCGTCGTCGATCACGCTGGGGCTGATCAGGGTCTGCGGCACGTTCTCGATGGCTGTCACGACCTCTGGATCGGTCAAGACCGGCGGGACAAGGCTTTCGACACGAACAAGGCTCACCGCCTCGGCAAAGCCCCCGGCGCCATCCGTGATGCCATAGGTCAGGCCGATCTCGGTTTCGCTAAAGAAGCCCGTACTGATGAAGTCCGTCCCCGGATCGAAAACCAAGAGCCCAGCGTCGTCGAGCCGGAAAACCCCGCCTTCGTCGTTCGGCACGGTTCCGCCGGCCGCGATCTCTTGGCCGTCGACCGACACGATGGTGATCGGGTCGCCCTCGATGTCGAAATCGTTGACGAGCACCGGCAACACGACCGGTGTGTCAGCCGCGGTTGTCACGGCAGGGTCGTCCACGGCAACAGGCGCGTCGTTAACCCCGTCGATGGTGAGCGCCAGCGCCACATCCGCGACCGCTCCGGCACCATCCGCAACGCCCACGGTCACCGGGATCGCCGCTGCCTCCTGGCTTCCAAGGGTCTCGAACGCCCCATCGGGATCGAAGACGAGCGTTCCATCGGCCCTGAGGGTCAAGCTGCCGCCCGCTTCGAGCGCCACCGTGTCGCCAGGGGCAACCGGCTGCCCCTCGATGCTGACCACGCTCAGGCTGTCGCTGGCGTCGGGGTCGCTGGCCAATGCGGCGGCATCGAACACGCCAGAGGTTGCGTCCTCGGTTGTGCCCAAGGCCCCCGCGCCGCCGGTCGGGGCGTCGTTGAGACCGACGATGCGGAAGCTGATCACCCCGTCATCGCTGGCGCCGGATGCGTCCTCAACGGTGACGCGCACGCTGCGTTCCGCCGTCTGATCGCTGCCCAGGCCCTGAAAGTCGGTGCCTGGGTCGAAGACGAGCGTGCCATCCTCGGTCACGACGAGCCGGCCGCCACCCTCGAGCGGGATCGTATCCCCGGGGGCCACCGGCTGACCGTCGACGGCGGTGATCGTGACTGCCTCCATCTCGGGATCTGTGCCGATATCGGCACCCGCAAGGCCCGGCGCCAGGCTGTCCTCGTCGGTCACCTGCACCGCATCGCTGACCCGCGGGCCGTCATTTTCGCCGACAACGGTGATCTGGATTTCGGAGGTCGAGATCCCGCCGAACCCGTCGGTGACCGTGAGCAGAACCGGGACCTCCGTCGTCTCACCCACCCGCAAGCCATCGAAGTCAGTGCCCGGGTCGAAGAGCAACTCGCCATCGGGGCCCAAAGTCAGCGAGCCGCCATTCGCCAGCGGGACCGTTTCGCCGGTCGACACCGGCGTGCCGTCGACCGCGATGAGGGTGAGCGGGTTCATCTCCGGATCGGTCACCAACTCGTCGAGGGTGACGCCGGCGAGTGGGTCGTTCTCCGGGGTAGAGAGGACCGGCGCACCACCCCCGCCCATATCCGGGTCGCCAGGCTCGATCGGCGTCGGCGCATCGTTCAGGCCGGTGACGGTGATCGTGACGGGTGCGGTAACGCTCTCGCCCATGCCGTCGTCCAGCGTAATCGAAACGGTGAAGCTCTCGCCCTCGCCCTCGCCCAGGCTTTGGAACCCGTCCTGCGGATCGAAGACGAGATTGCCATCGGCATCGATGAAGAGCGCTCCGCCGCCGACATCGACAGGCCCGTCGACCGGAGTGCCGCCGATCGCGGTGATCGCGAAGGCATCCATCTCAGGATCGGTCACCAGCTCCTGCGGCGCTAGCCCGGCAGAGATCATGTCCTCATCGGTCTGGATTGTGCCTGGGACACCCACTGCACCGCCGCCGCCACCATCGTTATTCACGCCCGTGACCACGATCTCCACCAGCCCGGTCGCAAGCCCCATGAAGGGATCGCTCACGGCCACTTCGACGGCGACCGTCCGGCTCTCGCCCGCCGCGAGATCGGTAAAGGCGTCTTGCGGGTCGAAGATGAGCTGACCGCTCGCATCGACAAAAAGGACCCCGCCGCCCGGCACCGGGATCGGTCCGTCCGCCGGCTCCCCGCCGATGAGCGCGAAGGCAAGCGCGTCCATATCCGGATCGGTCGCGATCGCCGCCGGCAACAAGCCCGGCGACAGGCTGTCCTCTGTGGTCGCCAGGCCCGCATCCATGCCGATCGGTGCGTCATTTGCGCCGAGAACTTCGATCGTCAGCGCGCTGGTTGCGCTGCCAGCAAAGGGATCGGAGACGGTGACGTCCACGGTCTGGCTCTCGGTCTGTCCCTGCATCAGGCCCTGGAAGTCGCTGCCCGGGTCGAACAGCAACTGTCACGCGCCGTCGACGATGAGGCTGCCGCCGCCCTCCAGCGGGATCGTCGAATTCGGCGCAACCGGCTGTCCGGCGATCGCGGTGACGGCAAGGCTGTCCATATCGGGGTCGATGCCGAGGGCATCCGGCGCGAGGCCGGCCGAGATCACATCCTCACTTGTGGAGATCGCGGCGGCGAGGCCGTCGGGGAGGTCGTTTGCCCCGGTCACCTGGATGTCGACAAGGCCAGTGGCGACGCCATCGAACGGGTCAGCCACCGTGACCTCCGCCGAGAAGCTGCGGGTTTCGCCCTGCATAAGCTCCTGGAAATCCGCACCCGGGTCGAAGACGAGGGCGCCTGTCTCGTCGAGCCGCAACACGCCGCCATCGGGAAGCGGCACGCCGTCGGGACCGATGACAGTGCCGTTGACCTCGGAAATCGCCAGGCTGTCCATGTCGATATCGGCGGCGATGAGATCGGGCGTCAGCGCATCGGAGACCGTATCTTCCGTGGCGAAGAGCGCTCCCATCCCGTCGGTCGGCGCATCGTTAAGCCCTCCGACGGTGATCGTGACCGGGGTCGTGCTGCGCGTTCCGTCCTCGGCTTCGAGGGTGAGGTTGATCACCGTCTGCTGCTCGGCGCCTTGCATCAGTGTCTGGAAATCGCCACCCGGGTCGAACACAAGATTGCCAGCCGCATCGACGATAAGGGTTCCGCCGAGGGGACTGGGCACGCCCTCCGCCCCTGGCTCCTGGCCTTCGATCGCCGTGATGATCAGCGGACCCTCGACCCCCTCGCCCGCCAGCGCATTTGGGTCGAGCGGCACCGACGCCGCGTCCTCCGTGGTCTCCAAACTGCCAGGCAGCAGCACCAGGTCGCCCATCATATCTGACAGTCCGGTCACGCTGATCAGGATCGGAACCGTCGCGATTGCATCCTGGTCGTCGACGACCGTGACATCGACGCTGAAATTGGCCACCGCGCCCTCGCCGAGATCGGTGAAATCGCCTTCGGGGTCGAAGCTCACCAGCCCCCCCGGACTGACGATGATCGCTCCGCCGCCTTCAAGCGGGATCCGCGTGGAGCCGTCGCCGACCGGCGTGCCGCCGACCGCGATCAGGCTCACGTCCTCCATCTCGGGATCGGTGAACAGATCCGGCGCCGAAATCGAGGCGGACTGGGTATCCTCCGTGGTGCTGAGCATGCCCTCCATCCCGATGGGCGCGTCGTTGACCCCGGCGATGGTGACCGTGACGATGGTCGCCACCTCGCCGCCGGCGCCGTCGGAGATGCCCACGCTGAGCGGGATCTGCACCGACTCCCCGGGCGCGAGCGCCTCGAACGCGCCGGCGGGGTCGAACAACAGCGAGCCGTCGGCCTGAACCACCACG
>JBHJGY010000032.1:0-33467 GCA_050331335.1 Pikeienuella sp. | reverse complement strand
GCCTCACCATACCGGCGCTGGCGGGTTTTTCCAGCGCGCAATCCCTATGCGAGACGGCCGCGCCCTGCCCGATTTCCGCCACAATTGCCGGTTGTTCATTGCATCTGTTGTCACGCGTTCAGGCGCCCAATGTCGTTTTTCGGCAATCGCGTCACGCTTGAAAATTTTTCCCCGATTTGACCATCCCGATCCTTGTCCCGCAGACCGCCAGTGTCGGCAGCGGCATCGAGATCCGGGAAGGCAGCAATACGCTCGGGGTGCCGGCCGCCCAGATCTATTTAATGACGACACTGTCTACGTCGATGTGGACGCACTTCGGTTCTCGAATGGCGACGGTATCCTGCTCGATGTCGAGTTCGGCGTCGAGGGGGCCGTCGCAGACGCCTTCGCCACCTCGCCCGAGTTCGAAGAGCACTTCGGCGGGCTCGACGCGCTGACACCGGAAGAGTTCGTCCGCACGCTCTATCGCAACATCCTCGGGCGCGAGGGCGAAGAGGCAGCTGTCGCCTTCTGGACCGGGGTGATCGAGGACGGGCTCCTTGACGAAGCGGCAGCGCTGGCGGCCTTCGCCGAGAGCCCCGAAAATGTCGAACGTACCGAGAGCTTCGAGAGCATCGCCCTGAATGTCGGGACGGGGGACTGGTCGATCCTCGCGCCGCTCTGAGCCCGCGTCAGGGGGCCGTGAGGAGCTCGGCGAGCACCCCGTGGAGATCGGGATTGGCCGCCAGGATATGACCGGTCTCCAACGGATTGCCTCGGCCGGGTTGGGGCTCGAGCGCGGTGACCAACGCGCCCGCTTCGCGCAGGATCACGATCCCCGCCGCCATGTCCCAAGGCTGCAGCTCACGCTCCCAAAAGCCATCGAAGCGCCCCGCCGCCACATAGGCGAGATCAAGCGCCGCCGCGCCGAACCTGCGAACGCCGGAGCTGCGCGGCATCAGCCGGGCGAGGTCGCGCAGGGTGTCCGGCAGGGTCTCCTTGGCCGCGTAGGGAATACCGGTGGCGAGCAAGGCGGTCCCCAGCTCACGGCGCCCAGCGACCCGGCAGCGACGGTCGTTGACCCAAGCCCCCTGCCCCTGCTCGGCAACGAAGATCTCGTCCTTGGCCGGATCGAAGATCACGCCGGCGACGATCTTCCCCTTATGCTCAAGCCCGATCGAGACCGCCCAATGCGGCAACCCGTGGAGGAAGTTGGTCGTGCCGTCCAGCGGATCGACGATCCAGCGCCGCGTGGGGTCAGTGCCCGCTTCCTCGCCCGTCTCCTCGCCGAGCCAGCCGTAATTCGGGCGCGCACCGAGCAGTTCGGCCTTAAGCGTCTCCTCGGCCTTCCGATCGGCCGCTGTGACGAAATCCCCCGCCCCCTTGACGCTTACGACGAGGTTCTCGGCCTCGCCAAAGTCGCGCACCAATTGGCGCCCGGCTTTGCGCGCCGCTTTGATCATGATGTTAAGCGTCGGCGATGCGGACATGGCTTCCCTCGGGCCGCGCCGCGCCGCAGCGCCCGCGCTCACAGATCAGGCGCGCTCGGCATACTCAAAGGTTTCGGTCATGACGACAATCGCCTCGCCCTGCTCGATGAAGGGCGGAACCATGACGCGGACCCCGTTGTCGAGCACCGCAGGCTTGTAGGAGTTCGCCGCGGTCTGCCCCTTCACGACAGGCTCGGTCTCGGCGATCGTGCAGGTGACGCGCTCAGGAAGGGTCACCGAAAGCGGTTCCTCACCGTAATACTCGATGGTCACCGTCATCCCGTCCTGCAGGAAGGGCCGCGCATCTCCGAGAATATCGGCCGCCAGTTCGATTTGCTCGAAGCTTTCGGAATCCATGAAAGTCAGCATTCCGTCAGTTTCGTAGAGAAATTGCTGGTCTTTTTGCTCGAGGCGCACGCGTTCGACTTTGTCCGCCGAGCGAAAGCGCTCGTTGAGCTTGGAGCCGTTGCGCAGGTTCTTGAGCTCGACCTGAGCGAAGGCGCCGCCCTTACCCGGCTTGACGTGATCGGTCTTTACCGCGACCCAGAGGCCGCCATTGTGCTCTATGATGTTTCCGCGGCGGATCTCGTTACCGGCGATCTTGGGCATGGGGTCGCTCCAGCAATGTGGGATAGCGGCGTCTATAGCGCCGGCGCAGCGCCTAGACAAGCGGCCGCCTGGCGGGGGCGATCAACATCGACGGGCGGCTGCCCCCCACCCGTCGCCGCGTCAAAGCCGCACGCGGTTGCTGATGGCCCTGGCGCAAAGAAACCTGGTGCCGTCGAGCGGATCCACCCAAGCGTCCGCCAACCCGACCGGCGCGGGGCCTTGCGCCCACTGGATTTCCACCCAACACGCGCGGATGTCAGGGCACGGCGTCGGCCGCAACGCAGGCAGAAGTCGGGATCCGCAAAAGGCGGTAGGTGGTCTCCGCCGCCCCCTCATCGAGAACCGTCCGGCTTTCCGCCACCGTTTCGTCCGGACCCTGCGGCTCGCCGCACCCGCCAGAGACGATGAACCCGGTCGAGCGGAGGAAGAGCATATCGGCGACGGGGGGACCGGCGTGGAAGGCCCCGCCGTCGCAGTCGACATAGCAGGAGAAGCTGCCGACCGCGAGGCCGTCGGGCATGCCGGGACCGGCCTCCGACCGATGACAGAAGAGATGGTTGGTCAGGACCTCAGGCCCGTCGCGGAACCGGACCCGGACGAAGGCATTTCGGGTGTCGGGCTCGCCGGGGAACATCGAAAACGCCACCTCGATCATCGCGACGCTCTGTGCAGGGTGCATGTCGAGATGTTCGGCAGTGTAGGCCCGGCGCCAGCAACTGTCGGGCTCGATGGCCTGGGCCGGGTCGACCACCAGGAGCAACGGAAGCAACGCGAGTGTGGAGGCGCATCGCCTCGCCGGAGCAAGCATCATGAAATCTCCACGCCGAACTGCGCGCCGGTGTCGAGCATCAAGTCCCAGAGCGCGGCGGCAAAGCTGCGGAAGACCAGGAGTTCGATCCCGCCGGCCCTGGCGAGCAGCGTAACGCCCATGCCTTCGATCCCCGTCGCCGCGACGGTCCCGTCCTCGAACTGACCCGGGCGGAGATCGATGGCAACCAACCGGGCCATCAACGCGCGCGCCATGCGGCCGTCGATCCGGATCACCGTGCGTGCATGGGAAAGATCGAGCACCGTCCCGGCCTCGGGCGCCACATCCGGCCTGATCAGGGTGTTGTCCCCGGCCACCAGCCATTTCGCCGGCTCCACCCGCAGCGCCATGCCCCGCGCGCCGAAGGCCGCGCGCCCAGGTCCGGGCGCTGCGCCTACCTCGATGGCGGCCGAGACCGCCTCGCCCACGCTGGGCAGATGTCCAGGCCAGGCCCCGACCAGCCACAAGCTGTCGACAGCGCGTTCGGAGAGGCGCAGGCCAGGGCCGTCCGCACCGATAATCCCCAGATGCCGCGGCTCGGTGCGCCCGGCAAGCGCAGAATTCCGTGCGACCGTTTCAGCCATGCATCCGCTCTCCTTTGGGATCCAAGCGATGCGGCGAGAACACCCGTGCCCGCGTCTGCCGACCGCGCACCGGGTCGGCAATCACCACGGTCTTGTCGGCCCAGGCCTCGGGCCCGCCAGCGACGAAGCCGATCCCGACCCATCGGTTGTCGAAGGCTGGCGCAACCGTAACCCCGGTGATCCAGCCGATACCGTGGCCTTCGACCTCCCCCTCGGCGCAAACGATCGCGCCGATGGAAAAGCGTGCCTCGGGGTGATCGGGATCAACCGGCTCGAAATGCGCCAATTGCGGCCGCTCTGGCCGGGCGAGGTCCACCCTTTTACGCAGTGCCGCCCCGATGAAGGGTTTCTTGCTCGAGGCCATTCGGCCGAGCCCGGCATCCTCCAGCGTCACACGACCGTCGAGCTCGGCATGGGTGACATGGCCCTTCTCGATCCGCAGCGCGCCGAGCGCTTCCATGCCATAAGGCACACCGCCCTCCGCCCGAACCCGCGCCTCAAGCGCCTGCCAGAGCGCCGATCCCCAGTCGGACGGGGCATAGACTTCATAGGCCATCTCGCCCGAGAAGCTGATCCGAGCGATCAGAACGGGGATCTCCCCGCCTGCGACGCGAAGCCGGCTGCGCAGGATGCCCATGAATGGCAGAGCCTCAGGCCCCATATCGTCGATGACCAAAGGGGCCAGCGCCGCCCGTGCACGCGGCCCGGCCACGGCAACGCCCGCCCATTGGTCCGTGGTCGAGGCGACATGGACGCGCAGCTCCGGCCAGCGCGTCTGCAGCAGCAGCTCCAGCCACTGAAGCACCCCGGCGGCCATTGCCGTGGTGGCGGTCATCAGGAATTCGTGCTCGCCGAGCCGCCAGGTCACCCCGTCGTCGAACACGATCCCATCGTCGCGCAGCATCACCCCGTATCGACATTTCATCACCGGCAATTTTGCGAAACCGTTGACGTAGACCCGGTTGAGAAGCTCGGCCGCGTCCGGTCCCAGGACGGCGATCTTGCCCAGGGTGGACACATCGACCAGCCCCACCCGGCCCCGCACGGAGCTGGCCTCGCGGACATAAGCCTCGTCGAGGGACTCCCCCTTTGAGGCGGGAAAGTACCAGGCGCGCTTCCACAGACCCGCATCGGTGAAGACAGCAGCCTGGGCCGCCTGCTCGCCATGCATTGGCGTGCGCCGGACCGGGCGCCAATGCTTGCGGGTGCCTCGGCCTGCAAACGCGCCGATGGGAACCGGCGTGTAGGGCGGGCGAAATGTCGTGATCCCGGTCTCGGGGATCGACTGTTCGAGCGCTTCGGCGAGCAGCGCGAGGCCGACCACGGCACCGGTCTTGCCCTGGTCGGTGGCCATCCCGTGGGTGGTGTAGCGCTTCATGTGCTCGACCGAGGCATAGCCCTCCCGGGCTGCCTGGCGGATGTCCTCGGCCGTCACGTCGTGCTGCAGATCGACGAAGCTCTTCAGCTTGCGCTTGGGGGTGCGGACCTCCCACACCTCGGTTACCGCGCCGAGACCCCCTGGCTCGGGTCGGTTGGGCGCCGCGACCCGCCGGCCGTTGAGGGCCTGCACCGCATCCGCCGCCGCGGCCCTGGCGTCGGCGATTGCCTCCTCGGTGCCGAAGACGCCATTGGCAGCGCCCGCCAAGGTCACGCCCGGCGGCGTCTCCGTGGCGCGGAAACAGGCGAGCACCGGGTCCCAAACCGGCTTGATCCCACGGTGGCAAACGAGGTGGATCGCGGGGTTCCACCCGCCAGAAACCCCGACGATGTCCCGATACAGGGTTCGCCCCGGCTCCCAATGGCCGTTTTGGCGACGCGCGATTTGCAGGGCGCGGACCGAGCTTTTGCCCACAACCTCCAAAGGCGCGGCGTCTGTGATCTGCTCGACACCGGCCGCCGCTGCTGCCGCAGTGACCCGCTCCGAGGCGCGCGGCCGGGCATCGAGGACCGTTGCCTTGAGCCCGGCCTCGGCCATCGCGATCGCCGCGCGATACCCCGCATCGGAATTCGTGGCGATCGCCGCACTCGCGCCGGGCGCGACCCCGAAACGGCGGATGTATCGTTCGACCGCCCCTGCGAGCATGACGCCAGGCCGATCGTTGTTGCCGAAGCCGACGAGGCGCTCGAGCGCACCGGTGGCCAAGATCACCCGGCCGGGGCGTACGACATGCACCCGCCCGCGTGGCAAAGCCGGGTCGGGCGCCGCCAGATGGTCGGTCACCCGCTCGTACAGCCCCACGACATTGCTGTCATAGAGCCCGAAAGCGGTGGTCCGCGACAGCACCCGAACCCCAGTGAGGGCGCGGCGCTGCGCCCCGAGCCACGCCCCAGCCCCGGTGCCCTCCACGGTCTCGCGCGCCCCGATCAGTTGGCCACCCAGGGCGAAATCCTGGTCGACGAGCAGCACATCGAGCCCCTCGTCCGCGGCGAGCCGGGCCGCAGCGAGCCCCGACGGCCCTGCACCGACGACGAGCAGATCGCAAAAGTCGTGGACATACTCATAGGCATCGGGGTCGGGCGCGCGCGAAGCGGTGCCCATGCCGGCGGCGCGGCGGATCACCTTCTCGAACTGCATCCAGTGTGAGGTGTCCTTCGTGAGGCCAAAGAACGTCTTGTAGTAAAACCCTGCTGCGAAGAACCGCCCGAAGAGATCGTTCACCTGTCCCAAATCAAAGCGCACCGACGGCCAAGCGTTCTGGCCATGCGCGGCGAACCCGTCGAAGAGCTCCAGCTCCGGCGCTTTCTGATTGGCAACACGCCGGGCGCCCTCGCCGGTGGTGACCAGCGCGGAGGGCTCCTCCGGCCCGGCCGAGACGATGCCGCGGGGCCGATGATACTTAAAGCCGCGGGCGACGACCGTCTCGCCATTGGCCAGAAGCGCCGAGGCCAAGGTGTCCCCCGCGAGCCCCTCGTAGGACCGGCCGTCCCAGGTGAAGCGCAAACGCTCGGCCCGATCGACGACGCCCCCGTCCTTGAGCCGCATGCCGGTCACTGCGCCGCCTCCGCCATGCCCGGATGCGCGAGCCGCACCGAATGGATTTCGTGGGTCACGGTATCGCGCTCGACGATAAGCACCGAGCGGCATCCCTGGGTATGGTGCCAGAGTTCGAGATGCACCCCCCGCGGGTTCTTGCGTAGAAACACGGCCTCGTACCACGCCTCCGGCTTTGCATCGAGGGCCGGATAACAGACCGTCGCATCGCCCTCATAGACGAATTCGGTGTGGTCGCGCGGCCCACAGAGGGGGCAGTTGATCCTAAGCATCTGGGGCTCCTGAGCGGTGGTCGGTGCGCATGCCCGTCGACCAGCTGGCAAATCCCATGGCGCGCCAAAAGGCCTCTGGCCCGGGCGCGACCACCTCGAGGCGGACGGGTTTGGGCGGCAGGATCTCGGCATGGAAGCGCTGCCAGAGCGCCCGGCCGAGCCCCTGGCCGCGCACTTCCGGCGCCAGGGCAAAGCCGCGAATGAAGACATGGTCGCCGAGATCAGCCCACAGGACATAGCCGATCGCCAATCCGCCGCGCTCGAAAAGCACCGCCTGCTGAGCCGGGCTTGCGAGCATCCGGCCGAGCTTGGCCTCAGCCGCGGCCAGAGCCATCCGCTCGCCATGGGCCTCGGCCATTGCGACATAGAGCCGGGCAAGGGCAGGAAGATCGGCCTGCCCCGCCGGCCGCAGCACCACCCCGTTCGTGACGCTGACGAGCGCGGTCGCCATCAGTGCACCTTTGCCCACGGACCATGGCCGGACTCGTCGATCTGTCGCCCGCGGGCATAGCGATCGAGGGTGAGCCGGCGATTGGCCCAGTGCGGCTCGTCGCGGGCAATCGTGTGTGCGAAGACATGGCCCGATCCCGGCGTCGCCTTGAACCCGCCATAGCACCAGCCGCAGTTGAGATAGAGGCCGGGAATGTCGGTTTTGGTGATCACCGGCGAGCCATCCATCGACATGTCCATCACACCCGCCCATTGGCGCAGGAGCTTGACCCGGCCTAGGCAGGGCATGATCGCCATGCAATTGGCCGCAACGTTCTGGTAGACGGGAAGATTGCCGCGTTGCGCGTAGGAGCAGTGGCCGTCGAGATCGCCGCCATAGACCATCCCGCCCTTGTCGGACTGGGAGATGTAGAAATGCCCCGGCCCGCCGAAGACCACGACACAGTCGAGGATCGGCTTGATCGCCTCCGACACATAGGCCTGGAGCTTGTGGCTCTCGATCGGCAGCTTGCCGAGACCCGCCTTGGTGGCGAGCACCGAGGTGTGCCCGGCGACCGCGAGCCCGACCTTCTCGGTGTAGATCTCAGTCTCCTCGCCACCGCGCTTGATCTCCTCAGCGACAACTGCCCCGGCCTTTTTCACGAAACCGGTGACCTCGCAGCCCTGGATGATGTCGACACCGAGCGCCGTCGCCGCGCGCGCGAAGCCCCAATTGACCGCGTCGTGGCGCGCGGTGCCGGCCCGGGGCTGGACGTAAGCGCCCAAGATCGGGAAGCGGCCGTCATAATCGAGATGCGGGATCTTTGCGCGCAGCTTGTCGAGGTCCCAATACGCGCCGTCGATGCCGTTCAGCCGCATGATGTTGTAGCGCCGGGCCATCGCGTCGCGCTGCCCCGGGGTGAAGACGAGGTTCACATGGGCGCGCTGGGAGAACATGACATTGTAGTTGAGCTCGTGGCTGAGCGTCTCCCAGAGTTTCAGCGAATGCTCGTAGAACTCGGTGTTGCCGGGGATCATGTAGTTGGAGCGCACGATCGTGGTGTTGCGCCCCGCATTGCCACCGCCGAGCCAGCCCTTCTCGAGCACCGCGACATTGGTGATCCCGTGTTCCTTGGCGAGGTAGTAGGCGGTGGCGAGCCCGTGCCCCCCGCCCCCGACGATGATCACGTCGTACCAGGGCTTGGGCTCAGGGCGCCGCAGCGCCGGCTCCCAATAGGACTGGCCGTTGAGCCCGTTCCGGATCACCTGCCACAGATTGTAGCGTTGCATCAGCCGCGCATCCTCTCCGCATTCGCGTCCCATAAGGGCGCGTGTTGCAGCCGTGCGGGCAGCATCTCACCGAGAAGCTCGATCTGCCAAGGGCCTTCGGATGCGGCATGTTCTTTGGGGACGTAGCCGAGCGCAACCGAGACATTGGAATTGTGCGCATAGCCGCCGGAGGTGACCCAGCCGACACAGTCGCCGCCGAGATAGATCGGCTCGTCGCCGATCACATCCGCGTCGCGGGCCTCGACGACGAAGGTCCTGAGCCGGAGCGCGCCGCCCTCCGCCCGCTCGGCCAGCGCCGCCGCCTTGCCGACGAACTCGGCCTCCTTCTCATAGGCCACGAACCGGTCGAGCCCGGCCTCCAGCGCCCCGTAGATCGGGCGATACTCCCGCGCCCAACCGCCGAAGCCCTTTTCCAGCCGCATGGCGTTGAGCGCGCGCAGGCCGAACATCCGCAAGCCGAGATCGGCCCCCGCCTCCTGGATCTTGTCGAAGATATGCCGCTGGAACTCCGCTTTCATCCAGATCTCGTAGCCCAGATCGCCGGTGAAGGAGACCCGCGCCACCCGGGCCGGGGCGAGGCCCAGATCCATCTCGCGCACCGCCATGAACTTGAACGCCGCCCCCGAGACGTCGTCGTCGGTCAGCCGCTGCAAAAGCTTCCGCGAGTTCGGCCCCGCGATCGAGAGCCCGCAGACGGCGAGCCCGAGCGCGTCGATCCGGACCGAGCCGTCCTTGGGCGCATGCGCCGCGAACCAGCGCAAGTAATACTCCTCGGCCATGCCCGAGCCTGCGAGGAAGAACCGCCCCTCCTGAAAGCACGCGACCGAGAGATCGCCGATCAGCTTGCCGTCCTCCTTCAGCATCGGCGCGAGGGTCATCCGGCCAGGCTTGGGGATGCGGCAGGCGAGCACCCGGTCGAGGAAATCGCGCGCGCCGGGTCCCGTGACCTCGAATTTCGAGAACCCGGAGATCTCCATGCACCCGACGCCGGCGCGCATGGCCTCCACCTCTGCGCGCACATGGGGCCAGTCGGTCGAGCGGCGCCAGGAAAACTGATCGCGCGTGCCGTCGGGCGAGAACCACAGCGGAACCTCGAGGCCCCAGCTGTCGCCCCACTGCGCGCCCATCGCGGTCAGCTTGTCGCAGATCGGCGTGGTTTTGAGCGGGCGCGCGGCCTGCAATTCCTCGTTGGGGAACTTGATGGAGAAGCGCCGCGAATAGTTCTCCTGCACCTTCGGATTGGTGTAGGCCGTCGTCGTCCAGTCGCCGTAGCGCGCGACATCCATCGCCCAGACATCGAAGCCCGGATCGCCGGTGGTCATCCAGTTGGCGAGCGCGAGCCCCACGCCGCCGCCCTGGGAGAAGCCCGCCATCACCCCGCAGGCCGACCAGTAGCCCGGCAGCCCGCGCACGGGGCCCACGACCGGGTTGCCATCCGGCGCGAAGGTGAAGGGGCCATTGATGATCTGCTTGATCCCGGCGTTCTGGAAGGCGGGGAAATGCTCGAACCCGACCTCGAGCGAGGGCGCGATCCGGTCGATATCCGGCTGCAACAGCTCATGCCCGAACTCCCAAGGGGTCTCGCGCACGGACCAGGGGACGCAGGCCTTCTCATAGGTGCCCATCAGCATGCCCCCGCGCTCCTGGCGCAGATAGAGCTCGCCGTCGAAGTCCACCGCGTGGAGCACCTCCTTGCCGGTCTTGGCGTTGACCTCGGCCACCTCGGGCATGTCCTCGGTCAGCAGATACATATGCTCCATGGCGAGGATCGGGATCGTGAGCCCCACCATCCGCCCGACCTCGCGCGCCCAGAGCCCCGCCGCGTTGACGATGTGCTCGCATTCCACATCGCCCTTGTCGGTGTGGACGTACCAGCCGTCGCCCACCCCATTGGCGCGCCGCCGGGTCAGGCCCGTGACCATGGTGTGGGTGTGGATCGCTGCACCGAGCTTCTTGGCGGATTTCGCATAGGCATGGGTGACGCCGGAGGGATCGAGATGGCCGTCGACCACGGTTTTGACCGCGCCGACGAAACAGGCCGGGTCCAGCAGCGGCATGATCTCATGCGCTTCCTCAGGCGTGATGACTTCCGCCTCGATGCCCTGGTAGCGACCCTTGGCGACGAGGCCCTTCAGCCAGTCCATCCGCTCCGGTGTCGAGGCGAGCATCACGCCACCGGTCATATGGAAGCCGGTCGACTGGCCCGAAGCCTCCTCGATCTCCTTGTAAAGCTCGATCGTGTATTTCTGAAGCTTCGCGACATTTGGGTCGCCGTTGATCGTGTGGCACCCGCCGGCCGCATGCCAGGTGCTCCCGGAGGTGAGTTCGGATCGTTCGAGCAACATCACATCGGTCCAGCCGGCGCGGGCGAGGTGATAGAGAACGGAGCAGCCGACGACGCCGCCACCGATGACGACGACACGAGCGGTAGAATTCATGAGCGCATCTCCCGAGAGCCTTTCTTCCATCAAACGCGTTTGCGCGCCTCGATATGTCTGGAAGCCGTCGACCGAGGGCAGGTTCGCGACAGAATGACGACAGTGCGAGGCCTGCCGCCGATGTCGTCAAACTTTGGCTTGGATGGGAGACGGCCGCATCGCATATTGAGAACCTAACTCAAGTATGGAGCAGGCTATGCGCATCGGGGCCCCGACCGCCGCCCATCGAGTGGGCCATGGCGCGATACTCCTCTGGCTGGCGTTGTGCGCGACACTCTTCGTGAGCGTCTCAGCCGCTCGAGGCGATAATCAGTCTGCTGTGCTGATCGAGGACGCGATCGCGCCCTGGACCGGAGATCTCTCCGGGATCGCCGAGCGGGGATATCTGCGGGTCGGGGTGCCCCACGGCCCGCTCTTCGTCGCTTATGACGGCGAGAAACAGATCGGGCTGGCGGTCGAACGGGCGCGCGAGCTGCAAAAGTTCCTGGCCGACGCGCACGACCTCGATGTTTTCGTGATGCTGGTGCCGCTGCCGCGCGACAAGCTGATCGCGGCACTCGCCGACGGGCGGGTCGACATGCTCGACGCCAATCTCACGATCACCGAACAACGCGCCGAGCAAGTGAGCTTCACCGATGCAATTCGCACCGATGTCCGCGAGATCGTGATCACAAGTGCCGCCACGGGCCCGGTCGGGAGCCTCGATGCTCTGGCCGAAATCGGGCTCTTTCTGCGCCCCAGCAGCAGCTATTTCGCGCATGTGACAGCCACCAATGCCGAACGAACCGAAGCTGGCGCGCCGGAGATCCCGGTCACCCCGGTCCCCGACCACCTCGAGGATGGCGACTTGGCCGAGATGGTGCAGGGCGGACTGATCCCGGCAATCGTGATCGACGACCACAAGGCCGGGCTTCTCGCGCAGATCTTCGACGGGCTTGTGATCAACGAGGAGCTGGCTTTCAACGAGGGCGGGGAAATCGCGTTTGCCGTGCGCAAAGAGGCCCCGGAGTTGCTGGCAGCGCTCAACGGCTTTGTCGCGATCGTGCGCAAGGGGACCCTCCTGGGCAACATCTTGGACAAGCGGTATCTGGACAGCGCGGCGTGGGTGAAAGCTTTCCAAGACAGCGATGCGCACCGGTATCGCGATGTGGCTCCGATCATTCGGGAACGGGCCGAGGAGTTCGCGCTCGATTGGCGTTTGATCATTGCCCAGGCTTATCAGGAATCGCAGCTCGACCAGTCGATGCGCAGCAATGCCGGCGCCGTGGGTGTGATGCAGGTGCTGCCGAGCACCGCCAAGGATCCCAATGTTGGGATCTCGGACATCTCCACCGTCGAGCCCAATGTGCATGCCGGCGTCAAATATCTCCGCTTCTTGAAGGACCGATATTTCGACGCGCCCGAGATTTCGGATCTCGACCGCGTGCTCTTCGCGCTCGCCGCCTATAACGCGGGCCCTGGCAACATCCGCAAGGCACGCGAAAGGGCCGAGAAGATGGGCCTGGATGCCAATGTCTGGTTCGATAATGTCGAGATCGCGACGGCTAAGGCGGTGAGCCGTGAGCCCGTGGTTTATGTGCGCAATATCTACAAGTATTCTGTCTATTTCAGCCTGTTGGAGACCGCCAAGGCCGAACGCACCGAAGCCTTGGAAACAGTGGAGAAGACGGTCACCGAGCTGGAAAAAGCCGGAGCGTCCGAGGCTGACGACGCACGGCCCGTCGAGACCGCTGACTGAGACGCCTACCGCTCGCAAGCTCGGGCCGTCACCTGAGCGCCTACTCCTCGCGACCGAGCGCTTTCAGGCGGGTATGCAGCGCCCCGGCCTCCGCCACGCCGGCACATAGCGCATACACATAGGCCTGGGTCAGGAAGAATGCCTCAGCCGCCGGGTCCGCCGCCACCTCTCGCGCGGCCCTGGCATAGAGCGCGGCCAACACAGCCTCATCGCCGGTCTCATGGGCTGCGAGGAGCGCGGCGTCGAGCGCGGCGCGTGGCCCAACCGCGGCGGCCGCCGATTGCGCGTCCAGCACGGAAGCACCGCTCATAACGACGACGCCGCCATCTTGTCCGCCACCCAGGCGTGGAACAGATGCGTTGGACTGTCCATCACCGGCGAGAACCGCCCGCCATCGAACCCGGCCGCGTGGCGCCCCCGCTGCATGCCCTCCACCACGCCGATGTCCTCGATGAAGATCTCCTTCCACATTTGCCTGGCCGCGCTGCGCATCTCGGCCCAGTCGGCTTGCAAGACTTGAGCATCGGGGAAGAGCAGGGCCACCCGCTCGACCGTCCGCTCAGGGCCCTCGGGCATCAAAACGATCGCGTGCATATGGTCTTTGTGCACGCCGAGCAGGACATTGGGGAACAACGCGACGTACTCCGCGCCGTCCTGCCACCAGTCGGAGAGCCCAGAGATCGGCGGAAAGCGGCGCCCATCCGCGGCAAGCATCGGGCGGTAGGCCCGCGTCCCTTGCCCAGCAAAGAGACCCGGGACCTCGATGTTGTAATGGTCCTCCAGGCGCGAGTAGCTGTTGAGCCCCGGATGCACCCAAGGCAAGTGGTAGCTCTCACAATAATTCTCCACCGCCAGCTTCCAGTTGCAGGCGACCTCGAGCTCGAACATCGTATCCGGCGCGGCGGTGACGGGGCGGTCCACCTCGGCCCAGCGTCCGCGCAGCGGCGCGGCATGGGTGTTGAAGGGGGCGGCGGAACCGTCGAGATTGACCCAAACGATGCCCATCCACAGATGCGCGCGCACCTCGTTGAGCCCGAGTTGGGCACGGTCGATGCAGTCGTGGCGATTGTTGCCAGGCCCGCCGACATGGGGGGTCGTGCGCAGCCGGCCGTCAAGATCGTAGCACCAGGCGTGATAGGGGCAGCGCAGGGTGCGCACGCGGGTGCCCGCCTCGGCGACGAGAGTCATGCCCCTGTGACGGCACACATTCTCGAAGACGCGCAAGGTGCCCTCGAGATCGCGTGCCAGCAAGAGCGGCCGGCCGAGAAAGTCGATCGGGGTCACGGAGCCAGGCTGCGGCGCATCCGCCTCGAAGCCGATGCCGGCCCAGCCCGGGGCGAAGACGGCTCCAACTTCCTGCGCGAAGACCGCGCTGTCGGTATAGCAGGGGTTCGGCAGGCCGCGGGCGCGGGTTACCGGTGCGGTGACGGCGTGGAGATCGGCCGGGGAGATCGTCATCTGAAGGCTCCATTCTGGTGGATGGCCCTCAAACGCTGGCATGCCGAAGGTCCCCGACGCCCGCTCGGATGCGGCGTTACATGTCGGTTTCGGAGGGGCAACAGCGCACGATCGGAGCCGCCGGCGCGACGGAAGGCGAGGCTCGGCCCGTTTCTTGAGTGGCGGACGGGAGAGGGAGCCCACCATGCAAAGAACTGTTGCCTCGGCGCTGGCTGCGCTCGCGCTCTTCCTGTCAGGCTGTTTGGCCCCGCTGCCGGGTCCTCACGGCGCGGGCCCGGGATACGGCTATGGCGCGGGCGTTGCCCCGCTGACCGGTCCTGGCGCCCATGGCCCGGGCTTGCGCGGCGGCACGGTCTATGTCGGTCGGTCGACGTATGCGCGCCGCGCCCGGCCGGCCTACCCGGCGCCTGCCGCTCGTGCCCCGGTCTATGCCAAGCCAGCCTATGCGGCGCCCGCCCGACATCGGCCCGCCTATGGAGCGCCCGGCCACCGCCCGCCAGGCTACGGGGCGCCGGGCTATAGCCCGCCTGCCTACGGGGCGCCGGGCTATAGCCCGCGGAACACGCTTCATGGTCGACACCCGCCCCGGCCCCGCGGGACCCCACAGCACACCGCAAGACGCGCCGGGCCCGTCGATCCTACCCCAGCCAGCCCACGCACCGGCCAACGGCCCACGCAGGGGGGCCGCACGGGACGGGCTGCTCCGCGGCGAGGTGGCGCAACCGAGCCCCGCGGGCGACAGGGCCAAGGGACAGCCCCCCGTCGAGCGCAGGGCACCCCGGCCCAGCCAGAGCCAGGGCAAGCGGCACCCCGGCGCGCAGGTCAGCCCAACGCCTATCCGCAAAGCCCCGGTGCAGCCCCGCCTCGCTCTGCGCGCCGCCACCCCTCACGTGCCCAACCCCAGGCCCAGCGGCGCCGCGCGCCGCAGCAGCCCCCGCGCGTCGACACCGTCACCCTCGGACGGCGCGGCGACACGTCCTTCGCCGACGATCCCGCGCGCCGCCGCTACCAGTACAGCGAGCGGTGAGGGGCGACACCCGAGCTCACGCCTGAACAGGATTGCGCAGCGGCCGCCCGGCGCGCCACGCTTTAAGATTGCCGACGAAGAACTCGGCGAAGCGGGCGAGCCAGTCCTCAACGCCGTCTGCATTATGGGGCGAGATCAGCAGGTTGGGCGCGTCCCAAAGCGGGCTCTCCGGCGGAAGGGGTTCGGTCCGCGTGACATCGACATAGGCCCCTCCGAGATGGCCGGAGACCAACGCCGCGATAAGATCGGTCTCGACCACATGGCCGCCCCGCGCAGTGTTGAGAAACAGCGCGCCGGGCCGCATCGCCCCAAAGGCACGCGCGTCGAACAGACCCTCAGTGTCGGGGGTCAAACGCAGATGCACGCTGACCGCATCGGCCTCCGGCAGCGCCTCCCAGAACGCCGCTGGCGGCAACACCCGCTCGGCGCCCGGAACCGCCTGGCCCGAGCGGCGCAATGCCGTCACCCGCATTCCCAAGCCCGCCGCCCGCGCGGACAATGCGCCGCCGATGGCCCCCGCGCCGACGATCAAGAGCCGCTGGCCTGCCAATGGGCGGAAGGGAATGGGCCGCCACAGCCGCGCCCTCTGATTCTCCCGATAGGCGAGGAGCTTGTGGTTGAGCGCGAGGAGCACGCCAAGGCAGGTCTCCGCCAGAAAGGGCGCTAAAACGCCCGCCGAATTCGTCACCGTCACCCGCTCGGGGTCCCACTGCCCGGCAATATGCTCGTAACCGGAGCCGCCGACATGGAACCAGCGAAGGGACGGCGTGCTGAGGATCCGGTGATGGCCCTCGGCCGGAAGCTCCGGGCTCTTGGTCGAGAAAGCCACATCCGGAGCTTCTGCCAACGCAGCCTCCAGGGCGGGAAGGTCGGACGCGGTAAGCACCCGTTCCGCCGGCAGCGCAGCCCGGATATGGGCGGCGATCTCGGCGGCCTCGGCCGCATAGACCAGAACCGCCGGCACGCCCCTCACGCCGCGGCCGAAGCCGCGTCCGAGCGGAACCGGCGATCCTCTGCCGCCATTTGCCTGAGCAGGTCGGGCGGCGTGAAGCGTGCCCCGTGGGCATCGGCGAGCCGCTCGGCCCGCGCCACCGCGTCCGCCGGGCCGATCCGGTCGAGCCAAGAGAACGGGCCGCCCGCCCAGGGCAGGAACCCCCAGCCGAGGATCGCGGCAACATCGCCGTCTCTCGGCGCGCTCAGCACACCCTCTTCAAGCGCCCGGACGGCTTCGAGTGCTTGGATCAGCGTCAAGCGGTCCCGCAGCTCGGCCACCCCCGGTTGCGCGGGCACGGCCGGCCAGATCTCGCCAAGCCCGGGCCAGATACCGAGGCGTCGACCCTTTGCGTCATAGGCATAGAGACCCGCGCCGGATTTACGCCCAAGCCGCCCTCGCCCCACCAGCTCTTCCAGAAGATCATCGGCGCCGCTTCGCGCATATGCGGCGCCCTGGGCCGCCGCGACGCTGCGCTGGATCGACAGGCCCAGCTCCAGGGAGGTCTCGTCGACGAGCTGGAGCGGGCCGACCGGCATGCCCAGGCCCCTGGCCGCATTCTCCACGAGCGCCGGGAGGACGCCCTCGGTCACCATCTCCAGCCCTTCGTTGATGTAGGGGATGATGCAGCGATTGGCGTAAAAGAACCGCGCGTCGTTGACTATGATCGGTGTCTTACGAAGCTGACGGACGAAGTCATGCGCCCGTGCCTCGGCCGCAAGTCCGGTCTCGCGGCCGCGAATGATTTCGACCAGCATCATCTTGGAAACCGGCGAGAAGAAGTGGATCCCGATGAACTTGTCCGGGCGGATCGACGCCTGCGCGAGCTCGCTGACCGGGAGCGTCGACGTGTTGGTCGCGAAGACGGCCGTGGCCGGGAGATGGGCCTCCGCCCGTCGGGTGACGTCTGCCTTGACGGCCGGGTCCTCGAAAACCGCTTCGACGACGAGGTCGCAGCTGGCAAGCGCGCCGTAATCGGCGGTTGCGGTGATGCGCGACAGCGTCCGGTCCCGCTCGTCGGCACCGATGCGCCGTTTCGCCTTTGCCTCGTCGAGCGACGCGGCGACGCGCGCGCGCCCGGCTTCGGCGCTGTCGGCGTCCCGGTCGAGGAGCACAACATCGATCCCAGCCTGGGCCGCGACCTCAGAGATACCCGCCCCCATCATGCCCGCGCCGAGCACGCCGAGCCGGGCCACCTGCGCGGCAGGCTCTGCCCTTGGCCGAGCCGCCCCTTTTTCCAGCGCCTGTTTGTCCAGGAACAGCGTGCGGATCATCGCCGCGGCGGTAGGATCGAGCAGAACGGCGGTGAAATGGCGGGCTTCGATCCGAAGCGCCGTGTCGATGGGCACGAGGGCGCCCTCATAGACCGCGCGCAGAACCGCCTTCGCTGCCGGATAAACCCCCTGGCTGCGCCCATGGGTCATCGCGGCGGCGCCGAGGAACAGCTCGAACCCCTCACGGCTGTAAGGGCCGCCGCCAGGGATCTTGAAGCCCTTGCGGTCCCAAGGTTTCACGGCGTCGGCCTCACCTGCCGCCGCGGCCCAGGCACGCGCCGCCTCCCTTAGGGCATCAGGGGCGACGATGGCATCCACGAGGCCTGCCGCCTTCGCCCGGATCGGCGGCGGCGTCTTGCCCTCCAACAGAAAGGGCGCGGCGGCCATCAACCCGAGCATCCGCACGAGCCGGGTGGTGCCACCCGCACCTGGAAAGAGCCCGACCTTTATCTCGGGCAGCCCGATTTGCACGCCGGGCCTGTCTGCGGCGATCCGGTGGTGGCAGGCCAGGCCGATCTCGACACCGATCCCCATTGCGGTCCCGGGGCAGGCCCAAACGAAAGGCTTTCCCCCCTTCAGCGTCTTGGGATCCGCGCCGGCGCGCTCGATCTTGCGCAACACGCGATGCAGCGCCATCACGAAGCCGAAGAGCTTAGCCGCCACATCGCCCTGCGCCGCCGCGCGCCCGCGGAGCTGCGCCAGGGTGTCGAGATCCATGCCACCCGCGAAATCCGGTTTTGCCGAGGTGATGATCGCCGCACGCACAAGTGGGTCGGCGAGGACCTGGTCGATGCAGGCATCGAGCTCGCGAACTCCCGCCTCGTTGAGGACATTCATCCGCGTGCCGGGCTGGTCCCAAGTTATGGTGGCGATGCCATCGGCGACCGAGAGATGGAAGCTGCCGCTCATTCAAACCGCTCCTTGGGCTCGGTGATCGGCGTACCGTCCCGGCGGGTGTACCAGGTGCGGCCGGCTCGGTCGTGGGCGATAAGGTCGTGATCCGCATAGTGGCAGCGGTCTTCGGCCGGGCGCGTCCCGATTTCGAGATAGGTAGCGGGCATCTTGCTCCGGTTTTCGAAATGGTGGGCGTTCGGCACGCCGCCCGGGAAGCCCGCTGCGTCGCCCGGGCCGAGGACGCTTTCCCCACCCTCCTCGATCAAGGTCAGTTCGCCCGAAAGAACGACGACCATCTCCTCCTCGACCTCGTGCCAATGGCGTAACGACGAGACGGCGCCGGGCGGCAGCGTGGTAAGATTTACGCCGAAAGCAGCGAGCCCGGCCGCATCGCCAAGGCGCACCCGCCGGCGCTCGGCGAAGGGCGCGGCGAGGCGACCCGGATAGTCCGACCCCTCGGTCACCGGGGCGCTCTCGAAATCGATCTTGGGCATGCCGCGCGTTGTCTCTCCGTCAGAGTTTCCAACGCTAGGGTATCCCAACCGAGGCCCCTCCGGCCACAGATAACGCCGCGACCCGGTGCCGAGGTCAGCGCCGCTGCACAGGCGCGGTGACCATCCGCATCCGGCAGCTTTCCTCGTTGTGGGGGATCACCGAGCAAATCCGCAACTGCGGGCCGCCGCGCAGGACATAGGTGGTGTCGACCGTCAAGATAGCCGAGCCCGCATCGTCGACCGGCTCCCAGCTTACATTGACCATGCCGAGGCTTTCCTCGAACCCCACCTCCTCGAACCGGGCCAGCCGCACATGCTTCATGCCCGCCCAAGCGTAAGTATCCAATATTTTTCCGAGTTCGCGGACCAGATGGCCGCGATCCGACAGCAATGACGTCCGGTCCGGCCGCACCACCGCTAGCCGAACCGCAAAGAGCACGGACACCGCGTGGGCGACCCCCGTCTCCATGATAACCCTATAACGCTCGAAAAACTTCCTGACAGTCACGCACCCACTCCCAAACCCATTCCACACCCGGTTGGAGGGTAATGGCCTCGGAATGAGAATCAAACTCGCTCGATCACGGTTGCGGCCCCCATGCCGGAGGCGACGCAGAGGGTCGCGAGGCCGGTGCCCGCGCCGCTCAGCTCCATTTCGTCGAGAAGGCTCCCGAGGATCATCGCCCCGGTCGCCCCGAGCGGATGGCCGAAGGCAATGGCCCCGCCATTGACATTGACCCGCCCGGGGTCGGCGTCGAAGGCCTGGAGGAACCGCAACACGATCGAGGAGAAGGCCTCGTTGACCTCGATGAGGTCGATATCGCCGATCTCCATCCCGGCCGCCGCCAGCGCCTTTTCGGTCGCGGGAACAGGGCCGGTCAGCATGATCGTGGGATCGGTACCGACCCGGGCGGTGGCGCGGATGCGGGCGCGGGGGGTGAGGCCGAGCCGAGCGCCTGCGGCTTCCGAGCCGATGAGAACCGCAGCGGCCCCATCGACGATGCCCGACGAGTTGCCCGCATGGTGGACATGGTGGATGCGCTCCAGATGGGGATATTTCAGAAGCGCCACCGCATCGAAGCCTGGCATCACTTCGCCAAGCTCCTTGAAGGCGGGCTTCAGCGCGGCCAGCGCCTGCATATCGGTGCCAGGTCGGGGGTGCTCGTCCGCGCCGAGGATCTCGACCCCATTGACGTCGCGCACCGGCACAAGCGACCGCTCGAAGCGCCCCGCTTCGATGGAGCGCGCAGCCCGGGCTTGGCTCTCGACCGCATAGGCGTCCACATCAGTGCGCGAGAAACCGTATTCGGTCGCGATGAGATCCGCCGCGATCCCTTGGGGCACGAAGTAGCCCTTGAAGGCGAGGTCCGGGTCCGCGGCCATCGGAAAGCCGTCGGAGCCCATGGGCACGCGGCTCATCATCTCGACGCCGCCGGCCACATACAGATCGCCGACGCCGCCGCGCAGCTGGGCCGCCGCCAGGTTCACCGCTTCGAGCCCGGAGGCGCAAAACCTGTTGATGTGCAGCCCTGGCACCCGCGCGTCCCAGCCAGCCGCCAAAACCGCCGCACGCGCAACGCAGCCCCCCTGCTCGCCGACGCCGGTTACGCAGCCCCAGATCACGTCCTCCACCTCGGTGGTCGGCACCCCGCTGCGCGCGCGCAGGGCCTCCAGAACGCCGGCCGAAAGGGCCACGGCGGTCACCTCGTGGAGCGCGCCGTCCGCCTTGCCGCGGCCCCTGGGGGTGCGGACGGCGTCGTAGATGTAAGCCTCGGTCATCGCCTGCTCCGCATCATGCCGCGCGCCGGCCCGGCATCAGATCATAAGGATGGGCCCAGCCCTCGAGCGCCCGGATCCGTTCTCGCCAGGCCACAAGTGCAGGATAGCTCGCTTCCCAATCGATGGGGAACTGCTCAGAGAAGAACATCTCGCCGGCGCAGGAGAGATCTGCGGTCGTCATCCAAGGTGCGGCAATCCAGTCTCGGCTCTCCAGATGGCGGTCGAGAACCGCAAGCGCCGGCAACGCCTTGCTCTGGAGATAATGGATCTCCTCGGGCACACGCTGGTCCGGCGGCACGAGGTTAAGGCGCACCCGCCAAGGCGCGAGCTTGCTCGTCAGCGTGTAGTTGTCCCAGAGGATCCAGCGCAACGCCTCCCGGGCGTTCTCCGGCCCGGGATCGAAGGCACCGAGGACGATCGAAAGATAGTCGAGGATCGCGCCCGATTGAGCGATGACCTCGGCCGGCCGCGGCCCCGCGGCGCCCTCCCGAAGATGTTCGAGCACAGGGACCTCGCCCATTGGGTTGAGTGCGAGGAAATCCGGGGCTGCCGTCTCGCCCTTGAGGACATCGACAAGCACCGGCTCCCAGTCGGCCTTCGTGAGGGCCAGCATCAGGGCGATCTTGTAGGCGTTTCCCGCCTCCGCGAAGCAGTGGAGCCTAAACTCAGCCATCTGTGCCTCCTTTGGGGGTGGGCGCTGGCGCGCCATAAGTGTCGATAAACCCGGCGAAGGCTGCGTCGAGCCGGTCTGCATCGGCGTAATCGTCGAGATGCTCGAGCAACACAATCAGCAGATAGCTGTTGGACAGACCGTGCTGGGCGTTCAGCGCACGCAACCGGGCATAGGCTGCCTCGGTCAGGCTCGCCGAGAGCTTCTTTGGCTTTTCAAGGCGCTTCGCCATACCCGCTCCTGCCTAGTTGTTAGGCCCCGATCGGAGGGACCAAGTTGGTGGGACCCCTTGTAAGGGTCCCCTTCTAAGAGCCCCCTTCTAAGAGCCCCCGTCGAGGGGCCAACCGCCGACGCCCTCGAGCCGAACTGCTCAAAATGCGTCGGCGGGCAGCGACATCACCGGCGTCGACCCGCTCTCGATACGCCAGCGCCGGAGCCCGGTCTCGGGCAGGACCCGCGCCATGTAGAACCGCGCCGTCGCAAGTTTGGCCTCGTAAATGCCCCGGTCCTCGGCCCCGGCGCCCAAAGCATCGGCGGCCGCCTGAGCCATCCGCGCCCAAACCAGCCCCCTCGCGACATGGCCAAAGAAATGCAGGAAATCCGTGGCGCCGGCCAGAGCCTCCTCAGGTGCCTTGAGCCCCTTCTTCATGAAAACCCAAGCGCGGCCTGCAAATCGGCAACGGCCGCCTCGCGCGGCACGCCCACCGGCTCGGCAAGCGCCGGCCTCCCAGATACCGCGTCGATCGTGTGCGTCACCTCGGCAATGAAGCCGCGCACCGCCGCGCCCTGCGCCATCGCAAGCTTGCGGCCGACCAGATCGAGCGCCCGCACCCCGGTCGTAGCTTCGTAGACCGTGGTGATCCGCACATCGCGGACCAGCTGCTCCACGCCGGTATCCACGGTATAGCCCGCGCCGCCGAAAACCTGCTGGGCCAGGCTCTCCATGCGGAAGCCCTCTTCGGTCAGGTGCGCTTTCCCGACAGGCGTGATCAACGCCGCCAGCCCCTTGGCCCGCGCCCGGACCCCAGGATCGGCGTGCGGCGTCGCCGTATCAAGGACCATCGCGGTCCAGGCGAGAAGCGCACGGCCGCCCTCGACGAAGGCGCGCTGCTCCATCAGCAACCGGCGGACATCAGGGTGCACCAGGATCGGATCGGCCGGCCCGGCGACGGCCCGACCCGGGCGGCCGGTCTTGGCATGCTCAGCCGCACGGGCTTGCGCGGCGGTCGCACCCGCCAAGCCCTGCATCCCAACCATCAGCCGCGCCGTGTTCATCATCGTAAACATGTTGCGCAGACCGTCGGTCTCCTCGCCGACACGCCAACCGGTCGCGCCGTCATGGGCCATCACCCAGGTGGCGGTCCCATGGATCCCCATCTTCGTCTCGAGCCCCAAACAGGACAGCGCGTTCCGCGCGCCGAGCCCACCCTACTCCGTCGGCAGGCGCTTCGGCACCACGAAAAGCGAGAGCCCGCGCGTGCCTTGCGGCGTCCCCGGCGTTCGGGCCAGCACCAAATGCACGATGTTCTCCGCAAGATCGTGCTCCCCGCTGGAGATCCAAATCTTCTGCCCGGTGATCCGCCAACTGCCGTCCGAGGCGGGCTCGGCCCGGGTGGTGATCAGGCAGAGATCGCTCCCGCGTTGGGGCTCGGTGAGGTGCATGGTGCCCATCCCTTGGGCGGTGGCGGGCTTGGGCAACTAGAGCGCCTTCTGCGCCACGGAGCCGTGCGCCCAGAGCGCGGCGTAAGCGCCTTAGGTCAGCCCGTGATACATCATGGATGCCATATTGGCGCCGGACTTGAGCGTGCCGATGGCCAATGACAGAACCCCAGGCAATCCCCGGCATGCTCTCCCCATACCGCGCCAGGCCAGCGCGGCGCCACGGCTCACGTGTTGCTGACCGCCCGCGCGCCCTTTTGGGCGAGCATCGCCTCGATCTGATCCATCTGCGAGTCGAGATCGACGAGGACGGCCTCGATCTCGTCACGCTTGGCGGAGAGCTCGGCCCGGTGCCGCCGCGCCGCCGCCAGAGTTGCAGAGAGCTGGCTCACCTGGCCGTCGTCCTCATCGTAGAGATCGAGCAGATCCTTGATCTCGGCGAGGGAGAAACCGAAGCGCTTGCCGCGCAAGATCAGCGTCAGCCGCGCCCGATCGCGCGCGGTGAACAACCGCCGCAACCCGATCCGGTGGGGCGCCAACAGTTCTTTCGCTTCGTAATAGCGCAAGGTTCGCGGGGTGACGTCGAATTCGTCGCACAGCTCCCGGATGGTATAAGTGCTTTCAGGCATTGGCCCTCTCTTACAACGGTCGTCCTCGGCAAGCTCGGCAGATGCCCCAGGCGCCGGGGACATGGCGATGCCCGACACCCGCGTCAAGCGCTGCTCGCGGCGTCGTCAACTGTCAGAGCGACTTGCGACTGCCGCCGCTGATCGCGCTTAACAGGGTTGTAGGTGGGAAGTTTTCCCGCCCAGGGAAGCCACGGAAACGTGTTCACGTCGCGCCCATCGACGTTGCCGCCGCGACCGACCTGCGGCGATGCGGCGCCCGCTCACCCCTGCGGCACGGTTGACACCGCCCGCCGCGCAAGCGAACGGGCGAGGCCGGCACAGCGTGAGGGAGGATTGCGATGAGCCAGGACCCCGATGCGCCACCCCCCGACCCCTCCACCGCCCTCGCCGCGCTGATGGGCCGAGGCGGGACCCATGACGATCTGGAGGGCAAGCTCATCGAGGGGCTGCCCCATGCCCGCGAGATCGGCCTGCGACTGCACAGCGCCGCGGCGGGGATTGCCGTGCTTTCGGTGCCCTACGACCCACGGCTCGTCGGCGATCCGGCGACCGGGGTGCTGCATGGCGGCGTGGTGACGACCGTGCTCGATACGGCCTGCGGCATCGCGGTGATGGCCAGCGAGCCCCAGCTCGTCGCGACCGCCACCCTCGATCTGCGGATCGACTACATGCGCCCAGCTACCTGCGACCGGGCGGTCTGGGCCCGGGCGGAGTGCTACCGCTTAACCCGCAGCATCGCCTTCGCCCGCGCCGTGGCCTATCACGACACGCCCGAAACGCCCGTCGCGTCCGCAGCCGGCGCGTTCATTCTGGAGCGCGCATCGTGATCCCGCCACGCGCCACCGACGGCGAGGCCGCCCGCGCCGCCGCGCTCCGACAGTTAACCGAGGCCGTGCCTTACAACCGTCATCTCGGCGTGTGCTTCGACCGGCTCGGCGACGAGCTGACCGCCAGGCTACCCTTTCGGGACGGCCTCGTCGGCAATCCGCTGCTGCCCGCGCTCCATGGCGGTGTGATCGGCGCGTTCCTGGAGATCACCGCCTTGATGCAGCTCGCCTGGGACCAGGCCCTCGCCCAGATGGATGAGGGCGGTCCGGCGGCAGCTGCGATTGCAGCTGGCCAATTCCCGAAAATGCCGAAAACCATCGACGTGACCGTCGATTTCCTGCGCTCGGGGCGGCCGAGAGAGAGCTTCGCGCGCGCCCGCGTCCAGAAAGCGGGCCGGCGGGTGACCCACGTCCATGTCGAGGCTTGGCAGGAAGCCCGCGCCCGCCCGATTGCCATGCTGCGGGGCAACTTCCTGAGCTCTGAGCGGCCGGCCCCGGAGGAAGAGCGCTAGGCGCCGGGCCTATCTTGGGTCTATGCGGGGGGCTGCTGCCCTGTCCGCCTCGGAGCCCACCGCCCGTGACTTCCGATCCCCCGCCGCACGCCCTGCCGGAACGGCTTCCGGACGCCCCGGCGCCCCGCCCCGCCGATCGCGCGAGCACCCACGCCCGGGTCGCCGCCATCGCGCTGCCAGTTGTGCTCTCCAATGCCACGGTGCCGCTCCAGGGGGCCATCGACACCGCGATCATCGGAAATCTCGGAGCTGCCGAGCCGCTTGCCGCCGTTACTCTCGGGGCAACGGTGCTGGCCCTCGTGCTCGGCTCGTTCAATTTCTTGCAGATCGGCGCGTCGGGCCTCTCGGCCCAGGCGCTCGGCGCCGGCGACCGCCAGCGGGTAATGAACACCCTCGCCCGTGCCCTCCTGATCGCCGGCGCGATCGCCCTCGCCCTCAATCTTCTCGCGACACCGATCATCGGCCTGGCCCTTCAGCTCTTCGAAGCTCGCGACGAGACAGAGGCGCTTGCCGCCAGCTATCTGCGCCTGCGTCTGTTGGGGGCGCCGGCGGAGCTGGCGAATTATGCGCTGATCGGCTGGTTTACCGGCCAGGAGATGACCCGGCGCCTGTTTGAGCTCCAGCTTGTGACCTCGCTGGCCAACATCGCGCTCAACCTCGTTCTGGTCCTGGGCTTCGAGATGGGGGTTGACGGTGTGGCGATCGGGACGGCGCTGGCCTCCTATCTCGGCCTGTGCGTCGGGCTCTGGCGGGTGCGCCAACGGGCCCGGGAAATCGCCCCACCGGGGTATCGATTGCAGAGCCGACTTCTTTTCGCAGCGGCCGAGCTGCGCCGGTTGATGGCGCTCAACCGGGACATTTTCATCCGCACCTTCTGCCTGACCGGCGGTTTCGCTTACATGGCGCGGCTGGGCTCGCTTGAAGGCGATGTGGTGCTCGCGGCGAATGGCGTGCTCCTGCAGTTCCTTTACGTGTCCGCCTACGCGCTCGACGGTTTCGCGATGGCCGCCGAGACACTTGTCGGCCAGGCGGTTGGCGCGGGCGACCGAAAACGGCTGAGGCGAGCGGTGGTGGTGAGCACGGTCTCGGCGGTGGCGCTCGCCGCGGTCTTCTCTCTCGTGGCGAGCCTCTTAGCCGGGCCGATCGTGCGCCTCTTTACCAATGTCGAGGAAGTCCGCCGGATCGCCGAGGCCCATATGCTTTGGGCGACGTGTCTGCCGCTCGTGGCGGTTTTCGCCTACCAACTCGACGGTATTTTCGTCGGCGCGGCGGATGGACGCGGGATGCGCAACGCCATGCTGCTGTCCGTTGTGCTTTATCTCCCGCTCGGTTGGGGGCTGACGACAACGCTCGGCAATCATGGATTATGGCTTGCTCTGTGGATTTGGATGGGCCTGCGGGCGACGACTCTGGCACTTCGCTATCCTGCGCTCGAAATGCGTGCAAAACCTATTAACTTTCACGTCTGACTGGTATTAGCTTGCGGCGTGGGGCACACTCACGACAACTTCGGACTGTGAGGCGGGGAGCAACATGAAGTGGATCGTGATGCCGGCCATGCTGGCGAGTCTCGTGGCGTTTGGCGACAAAGCCCAGGCCCAATCGGTTAATGGCTGCTGGCATTTTAACCAAGGGAATGTGTTTTCCACCGTTTGCTTCACGAGCGCGACCGGTGGCAACTTCAACCTAGAATACGCGTTGGAAGACCCGTCTCAGGGTCTGGTTAAGGGCTCGTGCAACGGGACCGTTGAAATAACTCAGTTGGCCGACCCCCAATTCAACTTTCGGGTGCCGCGGCAAGAAGCTGCCTGCCGGCAGGAAGACCAGGTTATTCGGATGGCACAGCGGGATTACCGCTGCCAGCGTCGCGATTTCAACAGCTTGGTCTGCATAGAGACGGTCTACTATGACAATGGCCAGGTGTTCAGCGAGCGCACGGGGCTCGAATACAAGCGCTGATACACGATCCAGGCGCCGACATTAGCTGTCGGCGCCCACCGCCTCGGTGACATTCTCGAAACCGTCCGCAGCAAGCAGGTCTTCCAAATCAGTCAGGATCCGCGTCGCCACGGCCAGGCCGCCATAGGCAAGGGCGGTGTAGAGTTGCACCGCGGTCGCCCCCGCACGGATTTTTGAATAGGCGTCGGCCCCCGAGCCAACGCCGCCGACCCCCACGATCGGCAATTGCCCCTCGGTCAACCGGTAAAGCTTGCGCACCACCTCGGTCGAGCGGGACAAAAGCGGGCGTCCTGAGAGGCCACCCGCCTCTTGACGGTGACGCCCCTTCAGGCCGTCCCGGCGCGTCGTGGTGTTGGTGGCGACCAACCCGTCGAGCCCACTCTCCAGCGCCACCGCAGCGATATCGGCAATCTCTCGGTCATCGAGGTCCGGCGCGATCTTCAGAAAGACGGGCTTGCGGAGATCGAGCGCATCACGGCGGGCCAAGACCCGTTCCAACAAGGCCGTCAGCGCGTCTCGCCCCTGGAGCGCACGCAGCCGTTCGGTGTTGGGCGAAGACACATTGACGGTGAAGAAATCCCCGAGATCGTAGAGCCGCGCCAATACCTGGGCATAGTCTTCCGACCGGTCCGGGCTCTCCTTGTTCGCGCCGAGATTGACGCCGATCACCCCATCGCCCCATCTGCCCGCGCGTGCGGCGAGCAGGTTCTGACGGACGACGGACATTCCCTTGCTGTTGAAGCCGAAGCGGTTGATGGCAGCGCCGTCCTCGGGCAGCCGAAAGAGCCGTGGGCGCGGGTTCCCTGGCTGGGGCCGGGGCGTGACCGCGCCGATCTCCACGAAGCCTGGGCCAGCCGCCAGCAGCGCGCGAACCGCCTCGGCATCTTTGTCGAAACCCGCGGCGATGCCGAGCGGATTGGGGAGCCTAATGCCTGCAAAACTCAGCGCGAGCCGCGGTGAGGTGATCGGGCCGCCGCCGGCGCCGAGACCTAAGCGCAAAGCGCAGAGCGCCAACCCATGTGCCGTCTCTGGGGGGACGTGCCGCAGCACCCGCAGACCGGCGGCCTCGAGCAGATCGGCGACGCTCACCGCACCCAGTCCGGGAAGAGATGCATGCCGTCCGCTCCCAAGGGCAGGGGACCGGCATCGACAATGTCGGCTTGTCGGAGCGCCCCGTAGAGATGGGGAAACAGCGCCCCGCCGCGGGAGGGTTCCCATTCCAGCGCATCGCCCAGCGCGTCTGCATCCAGTGCGAGGATCACGAGCCCCGACTGCCGAGCGAAATGCTTGGCCGCCGTTTCGCGCACCTGCGCACCGGTCGAGAGGTGGACGAACCCATCGGCGACATCCACAGGCGCGCCGGGGATCTCTCCGAGACGCTCCAAGGCGGCGTATTGATCTTCCGTCAGGATTTTGTAGATGCGCATGTCCGCTCTCATTGCGCGCGGTATGGCGAAATGCAACCGGCTAAGGAGCCGCGGCCTCAGGCGCCCGGCGCAATATTCTGGCGGGCGGCGCTGCGGGCGGCGAGCCCCAGCCGATGCTCCCGGTAAAGGATGAAGAGCCCTGCCGCGGCGACGAGGGCTGCCCCGACGAAGACCGTGCCGGTGGGCACCTCGTCGAACAGCAGCCACCCCAAAAGCAAGCCGTAGAGCATCGAGGTGTAGTCGAAAGGCGCGAGCGTCGCCGCCCCGGCGCGGGCGAAACTCTCCGTCACCAATATCTGCGCGATGCCGCCGAAGAGCCCGGCGGCGAGGAGCAGCACGAACGCCTCGGTCGACGGCATCACCCAACCGAAAGCGAGGGTGGCAAGGCTCGCCAGGGTGCAGCTCACATGGAACCAGAAAACGACGGCGATTGCCGGCTCGGTGCGGGTCAGCGCCCGCACATGGATCCCCGCAAGCGCCATCAGGAACGCTCCCGCGAGCATGCACGCCGCTCCGAGCACGGCGCCGTCCGCAAGCCCCGCAAGCCCGGCCTCCCGCACCGCCGTGAGCCGCGGCCAGATCATCACGAGCACGCCGAAGAAGCCCACGACAACGGCGCTCCAACGATAGAGACGCACCACCTCTCCGAGCAGAACGATCGCAAGCACCGTCGCGATCAGGGGCGCGGCGAAGCTGATCGCAACCACTTCCGGCAGTGGCAACAGGCCGAGCGCGGCAAAATTCAGGCTCATGGCGGAGGCCCCGATCAGCCCGCGCCAGGCATGACCGCGCAGGTTGCGCGGGGAGACCGCGGCAGCCATTTGCCGGGTCCAGGCCGCATAGGCGAAGACCGGCACGAGCGCGATCGCCGCACGGAAGAACACCGCCTCGCCGGGGGGCACCTCGATACGCGCAGCCTTGATACAGGCTGCCATGCAGGAGAAGAGCGCCACCGAGGCGAGCTTGAGCGCAATCCCCGCCACCGGCTGATCCGGCCGCTGGCGCGGCGCGGCGGGCGTCATTTACCAAGGCCGGCAGGCGCGGATCGGGCCCGTCCAAAGGCGGCAAACCAGCCGATCCAGGCTGCCACGGCACCGTAGAGCGCGAAGGCGGTTGGGGTGGCGAGATGGCGGTAACAGAACACCACCGCCACCTGCAGGCCCTCGCCCCAGCCCCGTTGGATCATCCAGGCGGTCACGCTCTGGGGCGGTCCCGCTTGGAAGACGAGCTGCCATAAGAAAACGACACCGCCGTAGAAGAGCGCACCGAGCCAGGCGGTGCGGGCACGGGTCAGCCGGTCGGCCCGGGCGAGCTGCCGCAAGGCCGGGGCGGCGAGGAAGAAGGCGACGAGCAGCGCGACCGGCATGCCGATTAAGAGCCCCGGGCCGAACAGCGAGGGATGAAGACGCTCAAAGAAGCCCCAGGCTCCGACATGCATGATGAAGAAGAGTACCGCGGCGAGGCAGGCCACGGACAGGCCGAGGGCAATACGATTGGGGACCCTGCGGAAGGTCCAGGGCTCGCCAGTGCCCGCGCCGGTCCCGTCGACGGTGGACCGACGGCCAGTGGTCGCCGTTGGCCGCTCAGCTTCCGGTGCCATGCTCCCCCTCGCAACGCACGAATGTGACGCCGCCCGCACCGTCGAGGCCTTCGAGTACATGGGCGTTGCGGGTTACATACCGCACGCGTTGGTTGCGGCCCAGGGTCGGATTGAACAACCGCGCTGAGCCATCGGGCTCCAGGGCTACGATCTCTGCAAACATCCCGGGGGACGCTTTGCCATAGGTGATGGTGGTATGGCGGAGCACGTGGTCGTCGATGCGGATGCGGACATGCACGATCCCGCAGCGGTGAACACGCGGATCGATCCAGTCACCCTCGATCCAGCCCTTGAAGGCAGCGGGCTCGCCAGCGCGCGCCGATGGCACGGCCGGAGCGGCAACGACGAGCAGGGCGGCGAAGGCCGCGCAAATCCGCCGCCTCCCTCCACCCCCCCACCCGCGGGAGGCGGCGGATTTGCGCAGATCGGCGGCGGTGGTCGCGGTCAGGCAAGCTCCGGTCATCAAGAGGCATCCGCTCGGGTGGTACCGCACAGGCAAGGTTTGGGCTTCGGACGGCCACGCAGGCGTACCGGCGGGTGGGAGACGCGCGCCACGCGGCCCGGAACGCCCGTCTGCAGGACTTCCAGGCGGCCAAGATAGCATTGCCTCTCACCGCACCGATCGACACCGATCTCCGTAACCTCGAGGCGCGAACTGGGCCCGAGCCCGCGGACAGCGGCGGGCTTCGGCGCGGAGACGCTGCGCGGGAGGCGGCCCTTGGCCTGCGCGACGCCGATGGCGATGCCGATGCCGATGCCAACACCGGGCGGGCTCAGCCGATCAGTCTTGGCGCGGCGCATCCAGCCGGCGGCATCGAGGCTGTCGGGGTCGGCCTGTGCCATCGAATGACCCCGGGTGCCGCTCACGCGAGATGACCCTCGGCGCGGGCCCAGGCGAGGGTGGCGTCGAGCGCGGCCGGAAGCGGGTCCATCAGCGCCTCGACCTCCGCTTCGGTGATGATCATCGGCGGGCAAAACGCGAGGACGTCGCCAAGCGGGCGCAGGATCACCCCATGCTTCAGAAGCTCCTCAGAGAGCCGCGGGCCGACCTTTCCGGGGGTTGCGAAGGGAGCTTTCGCTGCCGGGTTCGGGGAAAGCTCGAGCGCGCCGAGCAGACCGATGCCGCGCGCCTCACCGACCAGCGGGTGATCGCCCAACGCCGTGAGCCGCTCCTGGAAGAGGGGCGCCACGCGGCGGACATGGGAGACGATGTCGCGCTTCTTGTAGATGTCAATCGCCGCGACCCCCACCGCGCAGCCCGCGGGATGTCCACCATAGGTGAAGCCATGGCCGAGGGCGGGGTTGCGCGAGGCGCCCTCTTCCACCGCCTCCGTCATCCGCCGGTCCATCGCCACCGCCGAGAGCGGGAAGTATCCGCCGGTGAGCTGCTTGGCCATGGAGACGGAGTTGGGCTGCATGCCCATTGTCTCTGCCCCCATCCAGGACCCGGTACGCCCGAAACCGTTGATCACCTCGTCGTCGATGATGTGGACGTCGTATTTCGCGAGCACCGGCTGGATCGCCTCGAAATACCCCTTCGGCGGCACGATGACCCCGCCGGCTCCCATCACCGGCTCCGCGATGAAGGCCGCCACGGTCTCGGGGCCTTCGGCGAGGATCAGCGCCTCGAGTTCCTCGGCCAGCCGTGCCGAAAAGGCCTCTTCGGTCTCGCCGGGCTCGGCCTCGCGCCAATGATGCGGGCAGCGGGTGTGCTTGATAAAGTCGAACGGCAGGTCGAAATCGCCATGGTTCAGCGGCAACCCGGTCAGCGAGGCGGAGACCAGCGTCACCCCGTGATAGCCGCGCTTGCGCGCGATCACCTTCTTTTTCTCCGGACGGCCCAGCGCATTGTTCATATACCAGACGAGCTTGATCTGGGTGTCGTTGGCCTCGGAGCCGGACGAGCAGTAGAACACCCGGGCCATTTCGGTGGGCATCAGCTCCTTGATCCGCTCGGCAAGCTCGATCGCCGGCTCATGGGTGCGCCCGCCGAAGAGATGGTAATAGGGGAGCTTGGCGAGCTGCTCTTGGGCGGCGGCGATCAGTTCCTGGTCGCCGAAGCCGAGGCCGCAGCACCAGAGCCCTGCCATCCCCTCGATATACCGCTTGCCCGCGCCGTCGGTGACGTAGATGCCGTCGCCCTCGGCGATCATATGGGCGCCCTTTGCCCGATGCGCGGCGGCGTTGGTGTAGGGGTGGAGAAGGGCCTCGATGTCGCGCATCTGCGCGTTGGTCAGCGTGTCATGTGCCATGGATCTCTCCCGATGCTTCGGAAGAAGCCTACGCCCAGGGTGCGCGCTCCGCCAGGGGGCGCCCCGACCGACGGCGTCGCAGTCTCGCAGGAGAACGGGACAGGCGCGATCCCGGCGCAGGGTCGGCCAAGGCGCGTTTTGGGGCACTTCGCCGAACTGCAACACCGCCAGGCGCCTGCCAGGTCCCCGCCGCGATCTCCCCCGATCCCGTGTGAATAGCAGCGGCGACGCAGGTCGCCGGGCCGGTCGTGAGCGCCGGGCAGCCGGCATAGGGCGTGGCCCCCGCTCAGCCCTTCAGGAGCGCGTCGAAGCTGGGGCCAAAAACCGCCCGTGCATTGGAGACGTCGCGGGTAAACCCCAGCCGATCATAGGCCGCCTGCGCCGCCGCGTTCCCGGGGCTTGCAACCAGCCAAAGATAGGTCGCGCCCTGCGCCTCTGCCCGCCGCGCGAGCTCCGCGAGCAGCGCGCGCGCAACCCGGGCTTGACGGTGCTGGGGCGCCACATAAAGATCGGCGACGTAGAAGCCCCGGGCCGCATAGGCCGTCTCGTAGCTGATATGAGCCAGAGTATACCCCGCCGGCGCCCCGCCCCGCTCGGCGATCAGCAGAACGAGCCCCGGCCAAGCAAGGAGATCCGCCTGCACCGCCGAGGCGGTCATCACCGCCGGGCCAGACGCGACCTCGCGGGCAAGCGCCTGTGCCATGCCTGCGATCTCTTCGGCATCCGCCGAAGCGGCGTCACGGATTTGGAGCATGTCCTGCAAGGGCATCGCGGAGCGGCGAAACTGGTCTAGAGCACCAGGCGGTAGACAATCTCGCCCACGCCGTCATCGGCAATATTCTCGATGATGCCGTTCGAGTGAAATCCCATATGAATATGCCAGCGTTGGGGATCCGGCTCGTCGGTCTGCGAGGACGAGAGCAGCGCGACATAGCCGCGGCGCTTCAGATCCGCCAGCAACGCCGCGATGAGCCTACGCGAGCCGCCGCGACCCCGATGCTCCGGCAGGATCTCGATGAGCTCAAGGAAAGGTACCGTCGCCCAAAGCGCGCTCCACCTGGCGAGACCGACCACCCTGCCCTCGGCCTCCAGCACAAGCACACCGCCATCGCGGATGCGGCTGTGCCAGTGCGCCTCGGCCGGCCAGGCGTCGATCTGAGCAAGCGCCGGGATATCCGCAGTCGTCGCCGCCCGCACAGTCGCCTCGGCCATCGCCCCCTCCCCCAACGGCGCGCCTTGACGCCTGCGGCTTTGACGTTCGCACGAAACATTGCGTCGCCGGTCGGCAGCCGTCAAGGCGCCTCCCCAAGTCCCGGCTTCTAGGGGTGACGGCCTTGAGCTGCCCGGGGGGCTGAGGGCGGGGCGGTCCGGCCGGGTGTGGGCGGG
>JBHJGY010000031.1:0-17467 GCA_050331335.1 Pikeienuella sp. | reverse complement strand
ATGCACCGCGTCGCCCAGTCCACCGGGGGGGCGGATACCGAGCTGTTGATCGCCGCTTTGATGCCCGACGTGGTCGAAGACACGCCCGTGACCGAAGAGGTGCTCGCAGCGGCGTTCGGGACCCGGGTCGCCTCGATCGTCCAAGAATGTTCCGAAGATATGAGCGTCCCCAAGGACGAGCGTCGCCGTCAACGCATCGCGCAAATGCCGCATAAGTCGCCAGACGCGCGCATGGTCAAAACGGCGGATGTGATCTCCAACCTCCGCGCCATCGCCGTCTCGCCCCCCGCCGGCTGGACCGCCGACCGCAAGCTCGGCTATCTCGACGGGTGCCGCCAGTTGATCGACGCCGCCCGCGGGGTCAACGCCGCCCTCGAGGCCGCCTTCGACGCCACCGCCGCCGAGACCGAACGCCAGATCCGCGAGGCCGCAGCCTCGGATATGGCCGGCCAGGAGGGTGCCACCCGCCATCTCGAGAGCGCCATCGGCCAGTCGGTCCACCTCCTCTACCTCGCCAACACCGAATGCCGCGATCTCACCGAGGCAGACACCCAGAAGCTCGCCGACACCATCGCCCGCACCTTCCCCTCGGCCACCATCCAGCGCGCCGAAGCGATCTACGAGGGCAAGCTCCGGCCAGTGCTGATCTCGCGCATCCGCACCGACAGCACCGATGCAGTCGTCGCCCTCGCCCAGCGGCTCTGCCTTGTCTTCCGTGAGCGCTTCGTGGGCGTGGAGGTCTCTGGGCGATACATCCGAATTTACGCCGATGACACCGGGTGAGATGAGCGCCGAAGACCACGAACGCCCGCTTGAGCGGCTACTGGCCGCCCGGGCCCAGCCGATCACCGGCAAAGACGGCAAGCTCTATGCCGTGCGCCCCATCTGTCCGGCCGACGCGCCCTCGCTCATCCGCGGCTACGAGGCGATGACCGAGCAGGGCAAATGGTTCCGCATGCTCTATGCGGTCCCGCATCTCTCGGAGGCCCAAGCGCTCCAATTCTGCTCCCCCGATGGCCGTACCGAGCTTTGCATCGTGGTCGAAGGGCATGGCGCGTTGGAGAACGATATCCTGGGGGGCGCGCGCATCATGGATGTCGGCGGCGGCCGCGACGCGGAGTTTTCCGTCTCGCTCCGGCCTGAGGCCCGCGGCCTCGGCCTCGCGCGTGCGGCGCTGGAGCGGGTCATCGAGGTCGCCCGAGACGCCGGCTGCCGCTCCGTCTGGGGAACGATCGCCGCGCGCAACCACGCGATGCTCGGGCTCGCAGAGCGTATCGGCTTCGAGATCAAGCGCGATCCGGACGACTTCTCCTTGATGATCGCGACCCTGCCACTGTCTTGATCCTGCTTGATCCTGGGCTTGAGCCTGAGCTTGATCCTGGGCTTGACAAAGAGCTTGATGCCGAACTTGACCCCAACTCCCCTGCAGTGGAGACAAGCAGCATGACCCGCGCTGTGCTCGTGCTCAACGGCCCAAACCTCAATCTCCTCGGCACCCGGGAGCCTGAGGTCTATGGCGCCGAAAGCTATGCCGATCTCGTGGCGCTGTGCCACGCGGAGGCGGCGCGCCTCGGCCTCGCCGCCGAGATCCGCCAGACCAATGCCGAGCACCAGCTTATCGACTGGATCCAAGCCGCGCGCACCGAGGCCGCCGGGATCGCAATCAATCCCGCCGGCTACACGCACACATCGGTCGCGCTCCGAGACGCGCTTGCGAGCTTTGACGGGCCCGTCATCGAAGTCCACCTCTCGAACATCCACGCCCGCGAGCCCTTCCGCCACCACTCCTATGTCTCGGGGATCGCCGCCGGGGTGATCGCCGGCTGCGGCCTCCAGGGCTATGCCTTCGCGCTCCAGCGGCTGGCCCGGCTGATCGTCGTCTGAACCCTCAGCCGGCCGGATCGAGCGCCGCCAGTCGTTCCGTTACCGCCGACAGCCGCTGCGCCGCATCCACCCGGGCGGCCGCGTTTCTTGCCTCGATATCGCGAGCGAGCGCTTCGGTCTGCGCCACCTTCTCGGCGAGCCGCTCCAACAGCGCCAATTCGTCCTGGAACCGCCCCTGGCTCTCCTTGGCCTCGAGATAGCTTTCACTTGCCGCAGTGGCCGTGATCTCGCGCAGCTCCCGCCCGATCTCCCGCCGCTTCTCAGCGCCCGTCCTGGCTTCCTTGATCGCCTTGAGGGCGGTGAGCTGCAGAATCGCTTGTTTCATCTGGGGCAGATCCACCAGCAGGGTGTCGAGCACATCGGCCAGCGCGATCTTTGCCGTCTCCTGGATCTGGCGCACCTGGGGCAGCGACTGCGCGCCGTTCACATAGGCGCCCTGGAGCCGCACCACCCGGGTTAGAAACGCCTCAACGCCGGCGCGCAGGTCCCGATACCGCGTCGCCGCCACCGGATCGCCCTTACCCTCGACCTCGGCGCGCATCTCCGCCGCCTCTCCCGCGAGCCGACGACCGGCCAGTGCTCCGGCCGCGATATGCACTTTGAGATCCGCCAGATTGCGCTCGGTCGCCTCGTAGCTCATATCCAGAAGCGTCGTCTTCTCGATCAGCGCCTCCTTGGTGGCTGCGATGCGCCGCTCCATCTCGTCGAAATGGGCCACGATCGCGGTCTTGCGGTGCTTGAAATAGGCGAAGGCCGACATCTGCTGTGCGATCCAAGGCCCGATCCCCGGCACCCGCCCGAGCGCCATCGCAAGCCCAGAGCCGCCCTGTTCGAGCTCCGTCCGCATTTCACGGATCTTGGCCGCCTCCATCCCACGCGAGAGCTCGACCAAAAGATCACCGCCGATCCCCGCCTCTTCGGTCGACACCTCGCGCAAGAGCTTATCGAAGACCGCGCTCACCTCCGCCTGCGCCTTCGCCCCGAATGTCAGCAGCACGCTCGTGTCCCGCCCATCCACCGCTTCGGCAAGCCGCGAGACCCGCTCCCAAGTCTCCTGCGTGAAGTCCTCCGGCTGCGGCGCCGGCACGCCTTCCGGTACTAGGACAGGCAGCAGCGCCTCCGACCTCTCCGCGGGCACGGCGCCGGCGGGGTCGCTCTGACGGGGGCTGTCGCTCATGGGGACCTCCTTGGGCTCAGTCGCCCGGCATTGGGTCGATCAGCGCGATGATCTGCGCCATGGCCGCCGGACTGGGCAAGCCGATGACGCTCTCGATCCGCTCAGGGATGCCGGGCAGCGCTGCGATCTGCGGCGCCTCGGCGCCGGCCGTCAGCCCCGATCTGAAACCGTGCTCCGCCCAGGCGATCTCCTGGATCGCCGGATCGAGCAAGGCCGCCGCCAACCGGCTGCCCTTTTCGTTGAGGGCGATCAGGGGATGCGGAGCCCAAACAGTCGGCTTGGGATAAAGCACGGTCACCTCACGTTCGATGAAGTCCCGGTACCTCTCTTCGGCGATATAGACCTCAACCAGTTGGTTCTCGTAGCCAACGATCAGGGGCTTCGCCCCGAGGCCCATATCCAGGTATTTCCTGAAGATATCGCCAGAGGACCGCTCCATATGGCCCAGCGCCTCGAACAGGGCCGTGATCTCCGCCGAATGCGCCTCGATTGCAGCCACATCTGCCACCCCGCCGCCCGCCAGCATATTGGCAACGAGCCCCGCGAACATGTTCCCGGAATTGGACTTCGACGGGTTGGTCGATTGCACCGTCACCGGCCCGTAGAGCCCCTCAACCCCGATCTCCGACCAAGCCCGACCCGACAGCACAAGCTGGATCAAGGCCGCCGTGTCGACCGCATGGGCGCTGTTGCCCAACGCTTGGGCGATACCCGCGTCCTGCAACGCGTCGAGCACCGGACGCCAAGTGTAGAAGACGAGTGGGGAGTTGAAGATCAGCGTATCCCCGACCACCCGGCCGCCATGCGCGAGAAAGAGCTCGACCGCGATCTCGTTCGAGGGCCAGAGCGCATCGATCCCCTCGCCGGGCGGACCCATCACCATCTCGATCGAGCCGGCCTTGCGCGCATCGAGAACGATGCCGTGCGCCTCTTGCAAATGCGCCACCACGCGGGGGTTGGCCAGAAAGGCAAGCTTCTCACCCCCGACGAGCGCCGTGACCCGTGTCTCGCGGGGCGCCTCGCTCCGACGCAGGAAATCACCCCCATAGCGGTCCGCCAGGATCACCGCCCCGAGAATGGCAGCAAGCGCAAATGCGCCGACGAGGACGCGGCTCATCCGGCCGCCCTTTCCTGAACGGCGGGCGCGTCGGTGAGCCCCGCGACGGTCTCCACCCCATGTTCGAGCAGCAGCGATGTCTCGAGGATCCGACCCGCCGCATCGAGTGCGTCGAGGTCGTGCGCCAGCAGCGCGTTGAGCTGGGCCGCAAAAGCGCGGCCGATGGCCGGCAAGCGGCTGCGAGCCTCGTCGAGCCGTGCGCGACCCCGGGCGTCGAGCAACGGCTGACCCGCCAGCCGGACATAGGCCTCGATGATTGCCACAGCCCGCGGCAGATGGGCGTTACGGAAGGTGACGACCCGCGAAAGATCAGCAGGATTCCCAGCCAGATGGGCGTGGATGGCCGCAACCCCCGCGCGCAGGCGAGCGATCTCCGCCGCGGCCGGGTCCGCTGCATCGAGGCCGGCGACGGCCGCTGCAATTCTAGCCTCCACCTTGCGTCCTTCCGCGAGCGCAGCGTCAAGTTCAGCCCGGCTGACCCCTGGCGCGACCGAGATCTCCGACGCCGCGCGCCGGCGGGGCAGCACGGCGACAGCCGCCCCGAAGACAGCCAGCGCCGCCCCGAGCACAACCGCCTCGTGCAGCCGCGTCGCAAACCACAGCAGCAGGCCCGCGCCGAGCCCCAGCCCTACCGCAACCGCGATGCGCAAAGTCTCGGGCAGCGCGACCATCAGTTCGCGTAGCCCCGCGCCTGTCGGAAGGCACCGATGAGACCCTTGCGCCCATCGAACACCCGGGCGGCCGTGGCCTCGGCGATCTCAGCAACCTGCGCCTCCGAGGCCGCGCCAAAAAGAACGGCGAAGACCGGAATATTTCGGCTTGGCTCCGGCGAGAGCAGCTCCTGCAAACCCGAGAAGTCGCCGTCTGACTGCCCGTCGGTGAGCAGCACCGCCATCCGGCTGTGGGTCTCGGCGCGCGGAGAGCCGTTAAGAATCTCCAGCCCCCTCATGGTGGCGTTGTAGATCTCCGTTCCACCGCCCGGCTGGCGCTGCGCGATCCGGTCGAAGAGCGCCGCCAGCGCCTCGGGCGAGCCGCCCGAGGCTGTCCCGATATCCATGGAAAACGCACTGAACGCGACCGCGTGAAACACATCCTCAGGCGTGGTCTCGAGATAGACCCCGCGCGCCTTGTCAGGGACAAGAAGGGTCTGCATGGCGGCAATCATCTGGGCCGCGCCCTCGCCCTTCATGCTGCCCGAATAGTCTAGAAGGAAGACAATCTCCGACGGCCGGCGGGTTTCCGACTGATAAACCCGGAGCGCCGCCTCGATGACGTCGGCTTCCGGCAGCGTGATCACCGGAAGGGACCGCCCGATGTCAAGGCACCAGTCCGTCCGGAACACCGCCTGATCGAGCAGCTCCGCCGACATCCCCATCGGCCCGATGCGCCGCCCCGCTGCCGCAAGCTCAGCCTGAACCGGGTCCGACAACAGGTGATCGCGGAGCTCTAGGTAGAAGGCCTCGATCTTCGCATCGTCCTCCGTCGCCCCCTTGTCGAGATAGGCGAGTGGGCTGTCGGCAATGGCCAGACCGTCGGCGGGATAGACGGCACAGAGCGGCTCGCCCCCCCTTGCCTCCAGCGCGCGGTTCACCTCGATCCCAACCGCCTCGTAGTTGAACATCGCCGCCATCGCGCCAGGGTGTTGCAGGTAGAGATCGCCGAGCCAACCGGAGGACCCCGATGTCCGGTCGATCTCGTCGAGCAACTCCGACACCCGTGCCTTAACTTGCGGATCGGCAATGTGCTCACGCGTGATCACCGGGGGCGCGCCGGCCGCCGCTGACAACATCGCCAGATAAGCCATCGCGCCGGAATTGGACTGGGTGGCCGAGGTCATGCCAAAGGACAGCCCGTCGCCCACCGCTGCGACGATCTCCGCCATGGGGATCTCGGCCCCGGGTGTGGCCCACCCCAACGCTTCCGCCCGGCTGCGCGCCACCCAAAAGACAACCGGTGAACGCATGATCGACACATCGTGGCGCACGACCCCATCGGTGTCGCCCAAGGCCAGCCAGAGCGAGGCCGCCGGCCAGACGATATCCGCTTCCGCTGCGACCCCCCGCTGAATGTCGAGCATGATGTCGACGGATCCCAGGCTGCGGATCTCGATCTCGACCCCGCGTTCCTCGGCGAACTCTGTGACGATCGGGAACAGCGACTTGTTCTCCGAACCAGAGATCAGCACCACAGGCCGACTGGGCGCATGCGCCGGCCTGCCGTCGCACCCGGCAATGACAAGGGTCGCGAGCAGCGCTGCACCGGCGAATGCATAGCGGGCGAGCAAGGTTGATCGACGGCATCTCATACGCCTTGTCATACTGGAAACCGCGCCCGCGTTAAACGCAATTGCGGCCCCTCGACCGCCAGCCGTCGCGCTGCAAGGGCCGCGCTGTCATGGACCACCTCACGCCGCCCATATCGCCGACGTCGCCCGCTGCGGCCGGTGCGCGCAACAGCCTGTTCCAGGCGCCCCAAGCCATCGGCGGCTCTGATCTCCTGGACCGACTGCAAGGGGAAGGTTTCGGCTGCACGCCCCCGTGGCCAAGTGCGCACTGGAAGGGCCGCGTGCGCAACCGCCCGCCCGTGAGATGCCGGGGATGACGCTGTCATCGCCATAAGCCATCTCGCCCTGGCTCACGGCCCCGCCTTCCTGCCCTGCCCGTCGAGCCGCACTACCACGAGAGCTTTCGACGCCCCCCCCCGACACTGCTCGCAAGCAACGCCCTAGTCGTGCGGGTCAAGGTTGAAGAGGCCGTGGCCCCGGCCGACGGCCTCTGTCTCACCTGCCAGACGGCCGATGCGGGCTGAAGGCGGCCCGCTACTCTTCCGGTTCGGTGGTGAACTTTAAAGGATAGCCCGCGCAGCGCCCCGCTTCCGTGCCTTCCTCGGCCTTGGTCTCCGCGATGTCCCGGGTGTAGACGGCAACGACGCAGACCCCACGGTTATGCGCCGTTATCATCACCCGATGCGCCTGCTCAGAGGTCAAGCGGAAGATCTTACGCAGAACGGCCACGACGAAATCACGGGGCGTGAAATCGTCGTTGAGCAGGATCACCTTATACATCCGAGGTTTGTCGACCTTCGGCTTGGCTACAGGTCGCGTCTTCAGATCCGGTGTGTCGATCTGGGCCATCGCTCGCCTCCGCACTCGGCACCGGCCGCCATGCATAACTCGCCTGCAACTTAGCGCAGACCTTCCCTCAGGGCGAGCCCGGAGCGCCCGTCACGGTCCGCGTCCAGCACGGCCGCGACCGGTCGCCTCGGACCCAGGGGATCCGCGCGACATCGCGGGCGGGACCTAAAAGGAGAGGTGGGTCTCAGCGCCCTTTGGCAACGCTTGCAGGGTGAGATCCGCGCTGATCAGCTGGGCCTGCCGGTGTGGCGCGGCCGGGATTGTGACGGGCCGCGGGGCTTGGTCGGCCGCAGCTTTGGCCGCACCACCGCGCGCCAGAACGCCGAGCCAAAACGGCGGGCCTGCGCAGAACACTTCATGGGCAGCCGCTGGGTTTTGACTGAGTCACCCTGGCACAATTTGATAAGTGAAAGCCTCCAGAGCCCCTCTTAGGCGCTGTTCGCCCGCAGCGCCCGGTCGCTCAACGCCAAGCCCAGCAGCATACACAACCCGAAGAGCGCCACGGGCCAACCGCCGATTGAAATCCCCGCGACGGCTGGCCCGGGACAGAGGCCGCTCACCCCCCAACCGAGCCCGAACAGCGCAGCACCCGACAGCAGCCGGCCGTCCGGCAAACCACGACTAGGCTCAGGAAAGGCGCCCCCCAGCGCGGGGGCTGCCCGGTGTCCGGTCAATGCCCAGGCCACCACCATCGGCACCATCGCGCCCGCCATCACGAAAGCCAGGGTCGGGTCCCAGGCGCCCGAGGCGATGTCGAGAAAGGCGAGCACGCGGGCCGGATTGATCATGTCCGACACGACGAGCCCGAGCCCGAACACCCCACCGGCCAGCGCCGCCACCACGAGCCGCATCAGAACCACCATCCGGTCAGCGTGGCCACGGCCACCCCGACGCCCATGAAGACCGCCACCGCACCGATCGACCGGGGTGCCGCCCGCGACAATCCGCAGACGCCGTGCCCACTCGTGCAGCCCCCTCCCAGGCGCACGCCGGCCCCAACTAAGAGACCGGCAACCGCAATGGCCCAAGCAGGTCGGTCCAAGACGATCTCCGGGGCGCCGAAGAGCAGCGCCACGCAAAGCGGCAGGAGAAGCAAACCGGCAACGAACGCCGCCGCCTCCTTGTCCGCCGCGCCAGGCCGCAGTAGGGCGCCGACAAGCCCGCTAACCCCTGCAATCCGGCCAAGCCCGAGCAGGAACACGGCCGAGGCGAGCCCGATCAACAACCCACCCCCGAAACCCCTGAGCGCATCCGCGAGATCAAACGCCATAGTCCGTCCTCAATTCTGTTCTTGGAGGTGCAGCCCGCCGGCCGCTGGACCCGTCGCGACGAAGGGAAGGTCCACAGCTTCCCAAGGCGCCAAGCCGCGCTCGGTATGGATCACCGCTGCGACACCGCCCGCAGCAGCGGCCTGAGCCGAGGTGCGCAGGGGTATTCGCGAGCCGCATTGCCCCGAGAGGTTTCATCCGCATGGGATCTCCCGATCAAACCTACACCCAGGAGGCATCTTTGGAATGGGAAAACCCGCTTCGAAATGATCCAGATCAAACCCCTTTCGACAGGGCCACGTTAAATCCCGTAAGGCAGATGACAGGTGGGGGCAGGATGCAGCTTACCGCGAGATCGAACTATGCGATGCGGCTCCTGATGTATTGCGCCTTGGTGCCAGAGCGCGTCACCCCTGTGGGCGAGATCGCACGGGCTGGCAACATGTCGGAGACCCATCTGGCAAAAATCGCCAACGACTTGGCGCGGCTTGGCTATCTCGACAGTGTCCGGGGACGGGGCGGCGGCATCCGACTGGCGCGCCCAGCCGCCGAAATCAATCTCGGCGAAATCGTTCGGGCCACTGAACTCGGACGCTGCCTCGTCGAGTGCTTCGACCCTGAGACCAACACCTGCCCGCTGACGGCGGCCTGCCGGTTTCGCACCATCCTTGGCCATGCCTTCGACGCCTTCCTCGCGGTGCTCGACGGCTACACGCTGGCCGATCTCGTCAGCGAGCGCCAACGCCTGGCCGACTTGTTGGGCCTCTCGACGGCGGCCGTCCCTGCGCCGGTCGCCTAAGGCCCGACGCCCGGCGACGGGAAGCCCGGGTGCCTAACGGCGGACCCTCGGCAGACGCATCGTCTCGACCCCCTGCACCCGCTCACGGATAAAGACATAGAGGCCGGCCGCTGCCACGAGCACCCCGCCGACGAAGACCCAAGGTCCCGGCAATTCGCCGAAGATCGCCCAGCCCCAGAACAGCGCGAGCGGCAAGAGCAAATACTCGAAGGGGGCGACGACCGCAGCGGCCGCCGAGCGGTAAGCCTCCGACAGCGAATAGCCGATGCAGGCCGACATCAGCCCGATCAACAGGAAATGGGGCACATCCGCCGCGACCGGCCACACCCACGCGCGCAGCAAAAACAGCGCCGCGGGGTTCTCCAATCCGTCCGCAAATCGCCCGTCCCCGGCAACCAGCCAAAAGAGCCCGCCGGTCAGCAGAAACGTCCCCTGGATGTAGATCGCCATCACCGAGGCCTGCGCCGTCGCCCGGAGCCAGCGGGTGAGGATCTGCATCGCCGCATAGCACAGCGCCGCCAGCACCGGGAGCGCCGCAATCCCCAAAGACATCCCGGGTTGCGTTCCGGTTTGCCAAGGCTGCAGCATCACCACCACGCCGAAGAACCCGACGATTACCGCCGTCCAACGTCGCGGCCCGACACGCTCGCCCAGGATCGGGATCGACAATAGGGTGATGAAGAGTGGCGCCGCGAAGAACAATGCCGTCGCCGTGGCCAGCGGGATCACGGCAATCGACGCGAAAAACGCCAAATTCGCAATCACGATCATCAAGCAGCGCAGGAAATGGAGCCCTGCCCGCTCGGTGCGCAGTCGCGCGATCCCGCCCTCCGCACGCAGGATGACGAAGCTGAAGCAGATCCCGATCGCGGATCGGACAAACACCATCTGGTGCAGCGGATAGTCCCCAGAGAGCCGCTTGATCGTCATGTCATTGATCGAGATGCAAAGCATCGCGACGAGCATCAGCAAAATGCCCCGCCGCGTGCCCTCGGCGCCCGATGCAACACCCGCCGATGTCCCGTTCCCTGGCCCGACCATGCCGATCCTTAGCAGAAAGGGAACCGGCCCGCACCCGCTCTGAAGCGCCGGGGCAGCCCGCTCAGTGCCCCTGATGGAGCGCTGTCGGGTGGGTCGTCACGAAATGATGCAGCGCCCAGATCAGCCGGCGCGCATGGGACGCGTCGCCCCGCCGGATCGCCGCCCGGATGTCGTCTCTGATCATGCCGCGCACGATCGCGGGGCCCTGTGGCAGATGCAGCAGATAGTCGGTCAGCGCCGCCGCAGCGACTTCCGGCAAATGCTCATGCTCGGCGACCGCTTCGAGCTCCTCCCGCGTAACCCCACACATATCGATCAAGTCATCAACCCTGATCATGGCCGTTTCCTCCGTCTTGTGTTTTTTGCGATGGAGAATGATGCCACAATTTTGGGCAGGCCGCCTTGATCCGCGACAAGTCTCCACGCGCCCAGGGCTCGGAGACCAGACCGGAAACCGGCGCGTACCGCGAAAGATCAATCTCAAGAATGGGGCTTAGCTCAGAACCCGAACAATGGCGCCCAGCGCTGCCTGCGCGGTCGCCGTCACCGCGACATTGGCGAAACCGTTGTTCCCGTCGATATCCTTGAAGAACGGATTCTCGAGCTCGGCTTGATAGTCGCCGATCACCGACCGCGCCTCCCCCTTGCGGTCATCCCGCTCCTGACCCGGCGGCGCATTGATCACCGCGTTCAGCGCATTGTCGAGCCGCTCGTCAAAATTGATGAGATTATCGAACAGCTTCGGCGTTTCCGCCACGATATGGCTTAACGTCGGATCGCTCGAACAGATCGCAACGATCTTCTGCTCAACAACCGCAAGCTGGCCGAACATCTTCTTGCGCGCTTGCATCCAAGCGAGCCGGGCCTTGGCGATCGGCACGACATCGCCGGGGAGGTTGTCGAAATCCGCCATCCCCTTGGTGATCGCCTCCGTGATCTCCGGCTCGAGCCGCTCCAGAATGCGCAGCGCTTCCGCATGCTTACCCTTGTTCGCAAGCTCCACCGCCATCGACCAACTCGCCCGGATCCGGGAATGATCACCGAGCCTGTTGGACAAAACCTGGGTCAGCTCCGGCTCGATCCGCCGCTTCCGACTCTCCCAGGTCGCCGCTTGACCGAGATCGATCAAATCGAGCGGGGGCAGGTCCGACCCGGTCTGTGCGGTTAGCGCGACGCCCAAAAGCGGGGAGATCTTCTCCAGCCACACCTGTTGCGACGGATCGATTTCAATCGGGGTGTCCGACATGGCAAGGTCTCCACGAAAGCTGCACGGTCCGACGCTAACCCGCCACGCACGGCCGCGGAAGCCAGAAGCCGAACCATCGTTTCACCCTCGCACTAATATGCCGGGAATTCCTTGCAATCCGTGGCCCGAGCGCGCTCACTACGCCTCGGGGGAGCGCCCGCTCTACAGGCCTCAAGGAGCGACGAGATGAGCACTTCGGTCGAGCAAAACCGAACCGAGCTGACAGAACAGCAGAAAAGTTTTCTCGAAAATCATTTGCTGAAGCGCAAAGGACTGCTTTTTTACAAAAAGAAGACAAAAAGCGAAATTGCTCAAAAATATGGTCACTATATAAAAGCGAAGGGCGCACTTTTAGAGGTTATCGGCGAGCTGCCAGAGGAAAAGCAGGCCAAACATCGCACCGAAGTCAAGAAGGTCGAAGAAAACCTTGCAAAAAGCGGCAAGAGCCTCGACTTGCTTCGATTGGCGATGGTCGATCTCGGAAAAATCAATGTCGCCGTCAACGAAGATCTCAAGCATGCTCTTGTCGAGAAGTTCGATAAAAGCCCACAGGGCCAAATTGCCGCTCATCAACAGCCTAAGCAACAGGAGATGCGGCAAATTGTCGATGAGGTGACTCAGCTTGAACAAAGCGTACTCGATAAATTACAGAAAATCATCATCGAAAAAGGGGTCAATATCGACCCTCCTTCCGAGTTAAATTTTAGCCGCCAGGCGAGCCAAGCCCAGGTCACCGCTGTCACCGCAATGATAAAAGTCGTGGTTGTGTCGCCGGATGAGGTAAAAGAGGGCAAGAAGGCAATCGACGAATTTTTTCAAACGTTCGAAACGAAAATTACCGAAATCAAGAACGAACTTACGAAACTCCTGAATGACACGGATTCGCAAGAAAAGCTGGTCGATAACCGAATGCGCTGCGCCCGCATGGAGGAGCAGCTCGAGCATGTCGCAGATGTGTGCGACGATCTGATCCGTTGGGCTGTCCCAATTGCCAGCGGGCTCAAGGGTCAGGGCGCCGAGCTCAGCAAACTCGTGGACCCGCAGGCCGACGAGGCCGTGTTGGAATCGGCCGAGCGCCAACTTCGAGCTCTCGTCATGCGCGTAGACAGCGAAAAATCCCGCCATGTCCGCGAATATCTAAAGACAAAGCAAGAGTATGAGCGAAAACTGCGCGAACTCGTCAAAGGCGCGGAGATTTATAATGAAGAACTAAGCAAAAAAGGCGTCAAGAAGGAGCAAGTCGACGAGGCAAGCTTTCTGCTTCAAACGGCACGGATCGCCCTCGACAGCGGTGCCAACCCGGACGTCTTCAACGCCGTACAGAAAGTAATCGACGATGGCGCGGCTTGGATTGGCGACCTGCAAAAGATCTCGACGATCAACCCGGCCATTGAACAAGGCATTAAGGACGCGCACAAAACGCTTGATAAGCATAAAGAGAAAAAGACCATCCGCCCTGAAGCCTGGAAGGGTCACCGCGAATGGCTGGCAGAATTCGAACCAGATTGGGTAAATCGCCGGCCAGCCACCGCGCTTGAAGAAATTCAAGCCTTCCAAAAGCGGCTAGAGAAAGAAGAAGACGTCGAGCGGCAACAAAAAGAGTGGCGCGATTACCATATGGAGCGCCTGAAGTCGGTAAAGCCTCAGCTCGACGAGATTGCCAAAATGGTAAAGAAGTTGGCTAAAGATCAAGCCGAGCGTGGCGATAAGGTCATCGACTATGACGGCGCGCTAAAGCGCGACTACGAGATGGCCCTGAACTGGATCGAGACCAAGGAAGCGCTGTCCTGGCAGACCCCGATCATGCAGAAGGTGACCAAGGTCCGCGAGGAAATCCTGGATACCCACGCCGCGCTCAACGGTGAATATCCAGCCAAAGGCGTGGCGGAAAAAGCACTCCTTGACGAGTATGATCGGGTTAAGGAAGCCAAAGACGACGCCAAATCGGGTAAGGCGACAATCATCCTCGCGGTGGAGAATTGGCTGACGCTGGCAAAGAAAGACGCCAAGGCATCACCAGCATATAAAGATTATAAGAAAGACCAATACGATCCGCTGTGGAAACGTGTGAATCAACTGAAAAAGGACATAAAAAAGAACGTTGTGTCACCCGAGGATGGCGACAAGCAGCTTAAAATGCACGAGAAGACGCTGCGAGACCTACTAAGCCGCAGTCCAAAGATTGACCGTGGGAAGTTAGGCCTCATCAAGACCCGCTGGGACGAGGCGGTCAAGAACCTCGAGACCAACAACGGCACGTTGAGAACGGCCATCGACGACGCGAAGATCGAGGACGGCGCCGGCGCCAAGGTCGAGAGCCAAGTGACTGAGGTGGTGAAGGCTTTCCGCACCGGCGGCGCCCCGTTCGAGGATGCCGCGAAAACCCTGAGCAGCGACTCGAGTTCGGCCTCAGCGCGACTGCGGGCACGGGAGCAGGCGCTGGCTGCCGTCCGCGCGTCTCGCGACCAGCTGAACAATGACCCCCTGGTCGCAGCCTGCGTGGACAACCCCTTTGGTGTGAGCGGCTTCGCCTCCGACGTCTATCGAAAACTCAAGGAAATCGAGCTGGAGGTGCTGCGCGGTGTCTAGCAGTGTTGATGTAACCGAAGAAGAAAAACGCCTCAGCCAACAGGAAAAAGAACTCAAAGAGAAAGCGGTGCGGGCCAAGCAGAAGGCTTGGCTCGAAACAACGCTTGGCACGGCCATCGAGGGCTCAACCGAAGCCGTCAAAGCTGGCAAGCAGAAGGCCGCGGGACAAAAACTGATCGAGGACCGGCTGGGGTCGCAACGCGCGTCAATCCAGGCAGCGTTTCTCGAGGTCAAGGTCGACATGAAGAGCGGCCCGGTGATGGAAGTCCTGCGCAAGCTGGTCAACAAACCGGCGCAAATGCGGCTCATGGACCCCAATCACGATCCGATGAAAGACTTCGACACCTGGCACGACTTGCCTGAAATGAAGTCGATACCGGAAGATGATCTAAAACTTATCACGGAGTCATACAAAAAAATCGTCGAGACTGCGGAAGAATTACGCAAGAACCCTTATTATGCTGAGCCGGAAAAGCCTGAAGCTCCGAAAGAACCATCGACACCTCAGGAGCGAAAGGATTTTTCCGAAGCGCTGCTGAAATATGATGCCGAATTGAAAGAAAAGCAGCGCCGGCTCGCCGAGGATCTGTGGAACCCGCTGCAGCGCGAAGGCGTGATCCCCGAGAGCTTTATCCCTGACGAGTATTCTGAGGTTAAGCTTACCTTCGACGAAGCGAACAAGTATTACGAGGCACGGCTGCAAGACTACTCGCGGGAGTTGGGCGAGTATGGCGCCTTCATGGAGAAGTTTCGGACCGGCATGGCGATCGGTCAGAGCCTGCTCAAAGTCGCGACGGCGGGCGCCGGCATGGCTGGCGCGATCGGACAACTCCAGAAGAACGCCGATGTCGTCAAAAACGCCGAGGAGGCCAAAAAGATCCTCGGTTATGTCGAAGTGGCCATGTCGTCCACCTCAGGCATCATGGAGGCCGCACTCACGCAGCGCGATGCGATCGGCGTGGCAGATGCCCTCAACCAGGGGCTCTCGACGGCGATCACCGCCGCCGTACCAGCGCCCTGGAACGACGTGATCAATGGTGGCATTGAGGCCGGGATCCGCTCCGCCTCGGCGGGTAAGAAATTCGCCGAAGGCAAGCCCGACGAGGGGCTGAAGGAGTTTGCCGCCGCCATCGCCTCATCTCTCGGCGCGGCCGACCGGACCGAGGACAAAAAGATCAAGGCGATCGGCGACGCGATCGCGCTCGGCATCAACAAGCTGGTGGAGTCGAAAGAAGTCGCGGACGCGGTCCGGTCGGGCGACTATCACGCCGCGCTGTCCTTCGTAATCAACAATATCGGCGATGCCGTGCCCCCGGCGAATGGCGCCGTGCTTGGCTGGATCCAGCGCGCGGACGAGCAGGTCGGCGAGCTCGAGGAGGGTGTGAAAGACATCTCCGAGCAACAGAAGATCATCAATCAATATGTCGACCAGGAGGAACTCAAGCGCCGCAAGGAGGCAGCGGCCAAGCAACAGGTCGAGGATTACGCCGCCTTCATGCGCGAAGGCGACCGGGCCTTCGAGGAAGCGCTGGCCTACGGGTTCTCCTCGCCGCTCGACGACGACATGGAGGCCGACCAAGCGGAGGCCAAGCGCGAGGCGAGCCTGAAGAAGATCGTTGCCGTCTACAAGCGCAACGAGATGGTTTTCGAGCTGGCCAAGAAGATCGCCGTCGGCGGGCCTGCCTTCGTTGGCGACCTGGTTCCCGGCTTGGGTCTCGTCGCGGCCGCCACCCAACTGTGCTTTTCGATCGGGGAGGCGATCAAGCAGAGTCGGCAGCTGCTGATCTGGACGGAGAACCTCGCCGATGCCCAGGCGGCCTCCTCGGCGCAGATGGACGCCGTGCTCAATCGCTATGGCCTGCAGACGCAGCAGGTGATCCGGGCCAATATCCGCGTCGCAATCCATGCGGTGAAGGTCGCAGGCGAGGCGTGCAAGCTGGCAGGCGAAGCGGCACCGGCGGGATACGTGGTGGCCGCGGCGGCGGATCTGGCGGAAGCGAGCCTCGACGCCGCGATCACCGTGATGGACGCCGCCGAGATGGAAAAGGCCTGGCGCGACTACAAGAAAGCCCTAGAAAACCCCAAGGATCGCAAGGCAATCCGCAAGGCGATGCGCTCCAACCCCACGCTCGCCAAATACGCGATGGCCTGGGGCGCGGTCGAAGACGGCAATGCGATCGCTCAGGAATGCATGCGCCGCTGCGGGCTCAACCAACTGACGCTTGCGCAGCGGGAGACCAATGTGGCGCAGGTCGTCGACTATCTGGAGATGGTCTACAAAGACGACCCTGTGGTCCTGCGCGCGGTGCCGGTCAAGGACGACTGGCATCCCGGCGAGATGACGGTCTCGTTCCGCGGCTTCATGAAGTTCTATCGCGCGGCGATGACGAAGGCGGATCCGGCGCTCAAGAGCCTCGATGTGAGTGCGATCTCGGGCGGGCTGGCCAGCTACGACGCCGCCGGCGAGGCACTCACCCAGGCAATTAAGGACGCGCTCGATCAGAACCTGAAAATCGTCGAAGAGAATGCCAAGGCCGACCAACAGGCGCGGCTCGAATTCCGACAGAAGTATGAGGAGTTCGAGACGGAGCAAAAGCGGCAACTGGAGGCCGGCGAGACGGTGACTGTCAAAGCGCCGGTCTTCGAAGAGCCTGAGCCCAAGCCAATGATCGAGGTGGCACCTGCGCTCTATCAGGCGGCGGTCACGGCAGCGACGGAAACCATGGGCGCCTTTGCCTCGCTGCAGCCGATGACCAATGCCAACCCCTCGGAGCGGCATGAGAGCTTCGCCAATTACTGCGAGACGATGGAGGCGAAGCTCCGCATCGCGCGGGACGGGTTCGATAAGACTTGGCGGGAGCAGGGCTGGCTCCCGGGCTGATTGGCACGGCCGTCGTGGCGCCCCGGATGAGACGGGGCGCCGTGAGACGGGCCAAGTGGTCGCCTCAGTGGTGGCCGGACAGCACCAAGGTCTGCACCGGCAAAAGCAGGGCCTGCGCCCGCAGAATGAGCGCGTGCACCAACCCTACCGCGTCGACCATGTGGTAAAAGAGGAACTGCCCAAGGCTCAATTCCGCCTCTGCGAGCCGGTCGTGGAAGCTTGTTTTTGGATTGGCGGTGGATTTTGTGGCGGGCGGGGTGTGTTCGATTTTGACCTCGTAAAGAGGGTGCATGTTTTACGTGTCGGTCCCCCGTCTCGCCCGGGGCGCGGTG
>JBHJGY010000030.1:0-44638 GCA_050331335.1 Pikeienuella sp. | reverse complement strand
CACCCGGGACCCCTCCACCCCATCCCCACCGACGATCCGCCGGTCTTACGCGTTGTCCGGCCTGTTTTGGGGGGCCGCTTCGGGCTCCCCGGGTGGGCATCGGGCGCGGCCGCGCCCGCCGACGCGATGAGGCGCAGCTCTCGCCCCGCCCCCAGCCCGTCCTCTGGGCCTGAACCCGGCAGCTCCGGCAAGATCGCCCGGCCGGCCCCCCCCTTCACCGCAACCCAGGGAAAGCCCGTGAGCGTCTTCAAGCGCATCGAACGCTACGTCTCAGCCTTCTTCAAGCTCGGGCGGATCTCTCGACAGGCCAAGGGCGCGGCACACAGCGTCACCGTGATCGAGCCGAGGGTCCACGCCCTTACCCAAGACGTCTACGAGCTGAGCGACCGCCATTGGGCGCTCGAACGTAAGGTGGTCGACGAAATCGCGGCAGATATCGAGACCAAGCAGGCAGCGCTCTCCGACGAGGTGGCGGAACGGCTCCGCCAGGCCGAGGAGGAGTCGCGCAACATCCACGGGCTCCTGGTCGATAGTTTGGACGAGCTTAAGCCGCAGCTGGGCTCGTTGACCCCGAGGATCGGGACGCTCGAAGGTCGCTTGGACGGGGTGGAGGCCAGGCTCGATGGCTCCGAGGGCTGGCTGCAAACCGCAGAGGCGCGGATCGACGGCTTCGAGACCCAGATCCACCGCATAAGGCCTGAGATCGAAACGCTGAGGGCGGATGGCGCTCGTTTCGTTGCGGAAAAGGAGCTTTTGCGGGCCGATATCGGCCAGCTGAAGGCAGATCTCGACGGCTGGACGGCGCAGCGCGATGCGTTGCGGGCCGAGGTGGTCGAACTCAAGCGCGCACGGGACGGTCTGATCGGGGATCGCGATGCCATGCGTGAGCAAATCGCCCGATTGACGGAACGGCTCGACACACTCATCGGGCGCGTCAACGGGGGAGAGGGCCATTTCCAGTCGCTAGAGGCCGCGTTTCGCACCCATAAAGAGAGCACGCAGGACCGCTTCACCACGATCGAGAAGGAAGTTTCGGACGCCATGCGCCCGGAGATCGCCGCCCAGGCCGACCGGTTGCGCGGCTTCGAGGGCCGGGTCGACCGGGTGGCCGGAGACATTGCGAGCGCGAGCCGTGCCTATACCGACATTTCCCGCCGGGTCGATCTTTTGCGCTTCGGGTCCAGTGCCTCGGGTCGGGACACACCCCCCCTCGCCCCGGAAGCCCGGGAGGGGTTGGCCGCGTTGATGGATGCTTTCTACGGCCGGCTCGAGGACCGCTTCCGCGGCGCGCGATCTGAGATCAAGGAGCGGCTGCGGGTCTATCTCCCGGACATAAGGGCAGCAGTGGTCGCTGCGCCGGGGCGGGCCGTCCTCGATCTGGGGTGCGGGCGTGGGGAGTGGGTCGAGCTGTTGGCGGAGGTGGGCATCGAGGCCCACGGCGTCGACCTGAACCCCGTGCAAATCGAAGAGGCTGTGGCGATGGGCTTGCCCGTCTCCCAGGGCGATGCGCTCAAGGCGCTGGCCGAAACGCCCGACGGCGCCCTCGCTGCCGTCACCGCCCACCACCTGATCGAGCATCTTCCGTTCGAGACGCTGACCTGGATGACACGAGAGGCGCTCAGGGCCCTGGCCCCCGGGGGCGTGTTGATCTACGAGACCCCCAATTGCCAAAACCTCATCGTTGGCGCGTCCACGTTCCACATCGACCCCACCCATGTGAAGCCCTTGCCCCCTCAGCTCCTCTCCACCTTGCTCGATACGGTGGGCTTCCACCCGGTCGAGACCCGGCCGCTCCACCCGTCCGAAACGCGCGACGTCTTCCTGCGCGATGACCGGGCCGATCCCTATCTCGCCGAGCTGATGTTCGGCCCACAGGATCTGGCGATGCTCGCCCGCAAACCGGTGCTGGCCTGATGCGCGTCGGCGTCGTCACCACCCAAGCGCCCTTTATCATCGGTGGCGCCGAGCGGCATTCGGCCAATCTCGTCACCGCGTTGAAGGAGCGGGGGCACGAGGCGACCGAGATCTCGATCCCCTATAAGTGGTATCCGGGCACCGCGCTTGTCGACCATGTGATCGCGGCCAAGCTGATCGATCTCGACCATCTGGGCTATCCCGTCGATCTCATGGTGGGTCTCAAATTCCCCGCATATCTCGCTCAGCATTCCAACAAGGTGTTCTGGATCCTCCATCAACATCGCCAGGCCTACGACATCTGGGAGGCCGGCACCTCGGAGCTTCAGCGCGACCCGGACGGCGCGGCGGTGCGCGAGCTGATCCGGGCAGAGGATCGCGCCGCCTTGGGCGCTCCGGGCCGGCGGGTCTATGCCAACAGCCGCAATGTGGCAGACAGGCTCCGGCGCTATCTCGGCTTGTCCTCGACGCCGCTCTACCACCCGCCCCCCAATGCGACGCGGCTGCGACAGGGCGCGTTCGGCGCCTATCTCTACGCGCCCTCGCGGCTCGGCCCCAACAAGCGCCAGGAGCTCATGATCGAGGCGCTGGCCCATGCACCGGGAGTTCGGCTGAAGATCGCGGGGCCGCCCGACGAGCCGGGTTACGACGACCGCCTCCGCGCCAAGGCCCGTGAGCTCGGCGTCGACGACCGCTGCGAGATCCTCGGCCCGGTGACCGATGCAGAGATGGTTCGCCTCTACGCCGAGGCCCGCGCGGTGGTCTTCGTGCCGATCGACGAGGACTACGGTTATATCACCCTTGAAGCGATGCTGTCGGGCAAACCGGTGATCACCTGCACTGACAGCGGCGGCCCGCTCGAATTCATCGAGGACGGCGTCGAGGGCGCGGTGGTGGCGCCTGAGCCCGCGGCGCTCGGGGCTGCATTCGCGGCTGTCTTCGAAGGCGAGGCCGAGGCCATGGGCGCCGCAGCTCGTGCGAAATACGATACCAAACGCATCGGCTGGGACGCGGTGGTCGAGATCCTGACGGATGAACCACTTCCGCATCCTGCACCTGAGCCAGAGACAGAGCCGGCGCCGCTCGCCGTTCCGCCTGAGACCGTGGCCGACGCCGCGCAGCAGACGGCGCCAAAGGCGCTGGGCCCGGCCCCAAGCCTTGAAGAGCAGAGCGGCGCACAGACAGCGCCCGCACCGGCCGCGACCGTTCCGGCGCCAGGGGTTGCACACCTGCCTGAGCCGGATCTTGCGCGGCTCGCCGCCGAGATCGCCGCCCCCATCCCTAAAGAGCAGCCTTTCGCCGATCTCGACGCACTGCTCGAAGCCTACGACTTCGGCAGCTATCCCGGCGACTGGGCGGCCCATGAGGCTCTGCATCGACCCTATTTCGAGAGCCACTGGCGGCGTTATCTCGCCACCCTCGCCGTTCTAGAGGACCTCGCCCCCGCCCAGGTGCTCGATGTCGGGATCGTGCCGCCTTTCCTGTTCCAGGGCCTCTTCGCCGCGGCCCATCCCACCGCGGAGATCACCGGCGTCTGGTCCGACCCGCGGCCCTACACCCAAACCGTGCGCGCCACCGATCCGGCGCGGCGCGACCTGACCATCCGCCTTCATCCCGGGAATGTGGAGCGCGATCCGTTGCCGCACGCGGATGCGTCGGTCGATCTCGTCCTCGCCATGGAGATCTTCGAGCATCTCGGGACCGATCCGGTGTTCTTCCTCGACGAGGCGGCGCGGGTGCTCGCGCCCGGTGGGCATCTGTTGATCACCACGCCCAACATCGCCTCGCACCGCAACGCGACGAAGCCTCTCGGGCTCGCGGCGCCCTACTCTTTCGGGCTGCACGTGCCCGTTGGTGGGATCTACGGCCGGCACAACCGCGAATACGTACCGCAAGAGGTTGCGGCGCTGGGAGCGGCAGCCGGGTTCGAAACCGCCCGCCTGCTGACGGCGGATGTCTACGGTGACCGGATCGAGCCCGACGCCGCGCGCCTGCTGGCGGACCGTGGCCCTTTCGCGAGCCGCGGTGAGACGATCCTATGGCTCGGTCGAAAGTCAGCCGCCCCGGGGCCGATCCCGACGGGCATCTATCATGGCGATCCGCGCCAGCTCTCAGGCCGGCTCGTCCTCCAAAGCCGGGCCGGAGCGGTCGCCACCGTGCGCGCCCAAAACACCAGCCGCGCCGCTTGGGCGGCTCAGGGGGGGGCTGCCGTCTGCTTGGTGCTCGACTGGTCGGAGGCGCGCCACCGCCTGGTGCACCAAGGGGCGCTGCTCGCGCTGCCGCACGATGTTGGTCCCGGCGGCGCGGCCGAGATCGCGCTCCCCCTCGACGAGGCGCCGGCGGCGGCCTGCGACGGGTGGCTGACCATCGGGCTCTATCAGGGGGGGGCAGGTCCCTTCCTCGGCGCGGGGCGCGCGAACACCCTGCGCCTGGCCTGCTCGGAGGCGGCCTTCTTGCGTCTTGCTGCGGGCGATGCGGGCCCCGGCCGGCCTCGATGAGCCGCCCGCGGATCCATTGGGTCGGGCCGCTGCCGCCGGCGCGAACCGACATTGCGGCGATGACGGCGCGCATCCTGCCCGCGCTCAGCCAGCGGGCCGATGTCGTGCTCTGGACCGATGCCGAGCAGTGGGACCCCGATCTCGCCCATCTCGCCACCGTCCGCCGTTATGATGCCGGCGCGCATTTCCCGATGCCCCTGGACGGTCTGCCCCCGGCCGACGGGCCCGAGGCGATCTTCTTTCAGATCGGCAATTCATGGGTGTTCCATGCGGGGCCGCTGAACCTCGCGCGCCGGGTGCCCGGCGTGGTCGTGCTGCATGACCTCGCACTGCAAGATCTCCTGCGCGGCATGATCGAGTTCGGCCATTTCGACGCGCCGGTCTATCGCCGGGAGATGGCTGATTGGTACGGTCTGCCGGGGCGGCGTGCGGCCGACGATGTGCTTGCGGACCGCGTTCGCCCTCACGAGGCTGCGATGCGCTATCCCTTCTTCGAGATTGCGTTTCCGAAGGCCGTTGCTGCAATGGCCCATACGGAGGCCGGGGTGGATATGGTGGCGGCGCGGGGCGCGCTGCCGGTCTATGGCCTCGATCTGCCCTTCCCGCCGGGGCCGGAGCGTCCCGCTGGGCGCGCGCCAGGGGGACCGCTGAAGCTCGTTCAGTTCGGCTATCTTGCGCCCAATCGCCGGCTCGACCAGGTGCTTGAGGCGCTGGGCGGCCTGCGCGAGCGCCTCGATTTCCGGCTGGAGATCTTCGGCACGCTTTGGGATGAAGGCCATGTGCGCGGCAAGATCGCCGAGCTTCATCTGACGGACCGGGTGGCGCTGCGCGGCTATGCGCCCGAGGGCGAGCTCGATGCGGCGCTGGCGGCGGCGCATCTGGTGTTCAATCTCCGCCATCCGACCATGGGCGAGGCGTCGGGCAGCCAGCTGCGCATTTGGGCGGCGGCCGCGGCCTCCGTGGTCTCCGAGACCGGATGGTATGCGCATTTGCCCGATGATTGCGCCTTCAAGATCCCGGTCGACGGCGAGGTGGCGGCACTCTCAGATTTGCTGACCCGGCTTGATGCAGACCGCGCCGAGGGCGCCCGCATCGGCGCTGCAGGGCGGGCGCGGCTCAATGCGTGTCATGCGCCAGAACGCTATGCCCAGGGGCTCGTCGAAGCAGCCGCGCGCTACGGCATGGATGCGCGCGATGCGCTGATGGCGCAACGGGCGCTACGTTTGCTCGCCGAGATGCCAGGCCGCCGATTGGCCACGCGCCGCCTCGCTGAGCGGCTGGAGTCCGGGGGGTGAGGCGGCCGGCTTCGCGGTGCGGGTCTCAGCGCAGAAGCCCTGCCGCCAAGGCTGCTCGGACCACCATCCGGTCGCCGTCAATCTGAAGCTCCGCGGCCGCCGCATCCGGAGCGAGCCAAACCGGCCGATGGTCCGGCTCGGTGGGCGGCCCCAGCCGCGCCACGGCGCGCGCCAGATAAACCGCTTGGACTTTACGCGCCCAGTAGCCGTAATCCCAAAGCCACGCATGACGCTGGAACGCCCCGAGCCGCCGTGGCATCGCGCCATCCGGCCCCGCGATCCGCCATCCGGTCTCCTCCATCACCTCGCGATGGAGCGCCTGCAACGGGCTTTCACCCGGATCAATCCCACCGCCCGGGAGCTGCAACTCAGACCCTTGCCAAACGCACAGCACCGTGCCGTGCCGGAGCACGATCCCGTAGGCCCCCGCTCGGTCGCGATAGGCGATGTCCGCCCGCACCGTTTCCCCGATCCGCCGCATGCCAAGCGCTATCGCATGGGCCGGGATCTCGGGCAAACCCATTTGCCAGCGGCGGCGGGAATCGCATAGTCCGGAGAAGAAAGCGAGGTGCCATGACCGACCGGGAAGCTGACGGCTCTGGACATGCCGGCGACGACATGCTGCGGCCCTTCGAGTTGCGGCGTTCTCGGATCCGAGGTCGGTTCGTGCGGCTCGACACCACTTTGGAGACGATCCTCACCCAGCATCGCTACCCGGATGCCGTTTCCGCTCTGGTTGCGGAGGCCACGCTGCTGACTGCGCTGATCGGCCAGGCAGTAAAGCTGCGCTGGCGGTTCTCGATCCAGATCCGCGGTGACGGACCGGTGCGGCTGATCGCGACCGACTATTTTGCGCCGGAAGCGGAGGGTCGGGCGGCACGGATGCGGGCCTATGCCAGTTTCGACCGAGGCGATGTTGCCTCGGTGCGGGGCGCGCCATTCTCGTTGATCGGACGCGGCGTGATGGGGGTTACGATCGACCAGGGCCCCGATATGACGCCGTATCAAGGGATCACCCCGCTCACCGGCACATCGCTTACCGACTGCGCTGAGACCTATTTCGCCCAGTCCGAGCAGCTCGCGACCCGCTTCATCCTGCTCTCCGCGGCGGCGCAGGCACCGGGCGGGAAGACGCAGTGGCGCTCGGCTGGGCTGATGCTGCAGCTCCTGCCAGAAGCCATACTCGACGCCGCACCTGATGCGCCGTCCGGTGAGGAAGCCCGGCTGATGACGGCCGAAGATGTCGCGGCCATGGGCTCGCGGGAAGAGGATTGGCGTCGTGTGAACATCCTGGCCTCCACCGTGGAGGAGCACGAGATGCTCGGCCCCCATGTCGCGCCTGACCGCGTGCTGAACAGGCTCTTTCACGAGGAACAACCGGTGCTTTATCCAATGCAGGAGGTGGCCTTTGGCTGCACGTGTTCGGCTGAGCGGGTGGAGGCCGCGTTGGCACAATACTCCGCCAAGGATATCGCCAGCATGACCAATGCGGCGGGCGAGGTGACGGCCGACTGCCAGTTCTGCTCGGCGCACTACCGGTTCGATCCGGCGACGCTTGGGTTCGAGGCGACCTTGCCCCGCCGCTCGAAGGGCTGAGGGTGGCGCGGGCGACGCCGACTTCTGCGCCGACTTCTGCGCCGACCCCTTAGCCCGACCCTATGGCTCAGTCATCGTCGAGGATCTGCCGCACAATTGGCATGGCTTCGTCCACGGTCATCCCTGGGCGCAGTCGCCGATCGTAGAGGATCTGAAGCAACTTTGCGTCATGGTCGGTCATCAGCGCGAACTCCTCGTCATCATTGAATATCGAGGGTCTGATGCTGGGGTCGTCGCGCGCGAGGCCAAGGGTCTGGGCGATCTCCTCTTCGATACAGGAACGCCGCGAAATGCCACTGACCTCCGCCCGGATATAGACGACGGCGAAATATATCTCGAAGGCGTTGGGTGCAGTCGGGGCGTGGTAGTAGAACTCGGCCGCGCAAGGCCATTGGGCATCTGCCGCCCAAGCGTCGTAAAGATCGGCGAGCGGGCGGTAGTCGCGCTCCCGCTGGAAGAGGCGCCCCACCTGCTCGCGGCCGGCCTCGTCGAGAAAGAAGACCAGCAGATTGGGCTCCAAGGCGGCGGGGCGGATCTCCAGCCCGGTCGCCGCTGTGAGGCGCCGGGCAAAGGCGGCGAGCGCTGCCGTGTCCGCCTGCGAGCTATCGCCGAACACAGCATAGCGGATTGGCCCGGCCCAGCGGGTCAGCGGCGCCTCCTTGGTGGCATCGACGGCCGAATAGGTGCCGTCGACGATCTCGAATTCGGAGCCGAAGCCGATCTTGGCGAAATTGGCGGCGAGATCTGCCTTGGTGTAAGGGGCGTCGATGGGGGCACGATCGGCACGCAGCTTGCCCGCCGCCCGCAAATCCGCATCCCAGCGGGCAAAATCGGCGATCGGCGCTGGCGGGCACAGCCCCAGTGCGCTGCAAAACGCCACATTGGAGCCCTGGCCGGCGGAGGGTCCCGAGCACGCCGCGAGCCAGGCGACGAGCGATACCAGACAGGCGCGAACACAGGTCGACATGGGCTGGAGTGAGCCTCAGTTTGGCGCGTAGATCAACCGGTTCGGTGCCGTTCTAGGTCGGCGCCGAGCGATGGCCCTGGCGGGAGGCATGGCGATGTGCGGGCGGTTTGTGGTGGGCGACCCCGATCAGGAGATCTGGGCGGATTGGCTGCAGACGGATCGGCCGGCGCCTTGGCCTGAGCCCAACTGGAACCTCGCTCCGACCCAGACGGCTGCCATCGTCACGGCCGACGACGGTGCCCGCAGGCAACGTCTGGCCCGTTGGGGTCTCGTGCCGCGCTGGTGGCGCAAGCCGCTCGCCGAGCTGAAGGCGGCGACCTTCAACGCCCGTTCAGAGGAGGCGCACCGAAAGCCAATGTTTCGCGACGCCTGGGCGCGGGCGCGCTGTTTGGTCCCAGCGCTTGGCTATTACGAATGGACGGGTAAGCCGGGGGCGAAACGGGCACATTACGTGACGCTCAAAAGCAACGCGCCGGGCATCGTTTTCGCTGGGCTTTGGGCTCAGGCCTGGCCGGAGGGTCGGCACGGCGATGCAGCGCTGACGTCCTTCACGATCCTGACCTGCGCTGCCGGATCGGCGACGGCGCATCTGCATCCGCGAAGCCCCGTGATCCTGGCAGAGGCGGACTGGGGAGACTGGCTCGCCGGCACCGCAGGGCCTGAGCTGATGCGGCCGCCGCCTGACGAACTGGTGGCAAGCTGGGAGGTGGATGCCCGCGTCGGGCGCGTGCGCGAAAACGGAGCTGCGCTTATCGAGCCGGTGGGCCTCGGCCTCTGAGGCAACGATCGCGCGAGGGCCGCGCGGATTGCTTGCAACGCTGGGATCCCTCGGTTTCGTGCGGCGATGATTGCTTGGGCGTCGGCGCGCCAAACGCAGGGTTCGGCCTCGCTTGTTGTGCTCGGCGGTTGCGCGGCGACCGGGGCGAAGCGTCAATTGAACGCGGCTTGGGGGGCGGCGGCCGCGTGACAAACGCCGTGCCCTAGCCGTCGACGCACCGCTAGGAGCTGGTACGAAGCGGGCTCGTCGAGGATGGCCTGCGTCATGGTGCCGGCCCGACCCAAGGCGACGCGCGCGTCGCGACGTCTCGGCGAAGGCGGGGGCCTCGGAGCGCTAGACGACGCGCCTGAGATGCAATGAGAGGCCGGGCGCCTTCCAAATCCGCTCCATGGTGGCGGGCGCCTAGAAGGCGCGCGTCGCCATATCGTGGCGCTTCAGGTGGGTCGTCTCGCGGGGAGGCTGCTCGCGGGTCAGCCGGACGACCTGGGCCACCCTGACCACGCACCTTGCCGGGACGCCCGGTGGTCGGCTCCTGGCGCGCAGGAGGCCATCGACCTCTTCGGCCATGCCCGTCATCGGTGAGGAGGATGATCCGCGCCCGTCAGACATGCTTCGCAGCCGCGGGCTGCCGGCGATCTGCGGCCAAGACCGTGACGGATCCCACCGCTCGCGTTGCGGCCTCGCATGAACCATTTCGCACCGGAATCCCAAAAGCGGGCTCTTCAGACGGGATCAATCCGCCAGCTCAGCGCGTGGGGCGCGCCATCGGATGGTGTTCGGCGACCAGGGCCGCGAGCCTGGCGTCGAGCACATGGGTGTAGATTTCGGTCGTGGAGAGGTCCGCATGGCCCAGGAGCTCCTGGATGGTTCTCAGATCGGCTCCGCGCTGGAGCAGATGGGTCGCGAAGGCATGTCGTAACCCATGCGGCGTCACTCGGGCTGGAGAGATCCCGGCGGCCGCGGCAAGGGATTTGAGTTGTTGCCAGACCGCGACGCGGGAGAGGTGCCCCGACCCCTCCCGCCCGCCGGGGAACAGCCAGGGCCCTGGGCGGGGGGGCTGCGTCAAAAGATGCTCGAGCCAGGTCGCGATGGCGGCTCTGGCGGGTTCGCCCAGGGGGACCAGGCGATCCCGTCCGCCCTTTCCGCGGATCAGCAGCAGGCGCGCATCCCCGGCAACCGCAGCCCGCGGCAGGGCGACCGCTTCGCCGACCCGGAGCCCCGTGGCGTAGAGCAGCTCGACGATCGCGGTGAGCCGGAGCGCGCGCCCGGCGGGCTTTCGCTGCTCGAGCCCGGCCCGGGCCGACGCCAGCAGCCGCTCGACCTCATCCTCGCTCAGCACCTCGGGCGCGGCGCGACGCGGCGCCGGCGAAGCGATTCTGGCAGCCGGGTCGTCCGTGCGCCAACCCTCCGACCAAGCGAAGCGGTAGAGTTGGCGGATCGCGGAGAGCCGTCGCGCGCGGGTGCTCGGTGCGCGCCCCTGCGCCTCCAGCGCGGCGAGATAGCTCTCGATCGCCGCACGGTCGGCGCCGGCGAGATCCGTGCCCCTTGCTGCGAGGAATGCGGCGAAATCCGCCAGATCACGGGCATAGGCGGAAAGCGTATTGGGTCGCGCACCGCGCTCTGCGGCGAGCGCATCGATCAGCGCGGGAACCCAGGCGCCGCTCATGCTGTGCCGCTCGCGGCAGAGCCGGCGGCGCGGCTCATCCGTCCGTCTCGGCCGGCTCTGGGGCAGCCGGCTCTGGGGCAGCCGGTGCTGGCGCTGGGGCCGGCAGTGGAAGCGGCACCGTGCGCTCCTCGGTCGGTGCCGGCAGCTCCGAGACCAGGGCATAGCTCACCAGGCCGATCAACATCGCAAGGAGAGCCCAGAACAGGTATTTGAGGAGACGTCCCATCGCGCTTGCCCCGTTCGACATACCCTGGCTGACCGATCGGCGCGACAGCGCCGGGCGGCCTTTGCGATGCCGGTTGCCTGCGGTATCCAGACAGACCGCGCCTCGCCCGTGGGACCCTATCCCGGGCCGGGCCGGGGGCGCAATCTCGGAGGCCTGCAAGATCGCCGGAGGACCGTGACATGAACGACCGAACAGCCCCTGCCCATGGCGGCCTCCTCAGACCCGTCGTGCTGATCGGGCTGATGGGCGCGGGTAAGAGTTCGGTGGGACACAAGCTCGCCGAGCTCCTCAAGGTCGGGTTTTGCGACAGCGATGCGGAAGTCGAGCGCGCCGCTGGAATGACGGTTGCGGAAATCTTCGAGCGCTATGGCGAACCCTCCTTCCGAGACGGCGAGCGCAAGGTGCTTGCGCGGCTCGTCGACGGGCCGGCCCGGGTGATCGCCACGGGTGGCGGCGCCTGGATGAACGCCGAGACCCGCGCGGCGATCCGCGGGCGGGCGGTCTCCGTGTGGCTTAAGGCCGATCTCGATACGCTCGTCGCGCGAACGGCCGGGCGCAGCCATCGGCCGATCCTCAACACGGGCGATCCGCGCGAGATCCTGGCGCGGCTGATCTCGGAGCGCTATCCGGTCTACGGGCTTGCTGATTGCACGGTCGAGAGCCTGCGCGAGCAGAGCCACGAGGCGATGGCGCGCCGGATCCTCAAGGCGCTCAAGGCCTATGGCAGGCGCACCGAGCCGGTGATCGCAGAGGGGACAGTATGAGCGAGACGTCAGAGCGGCAGGAGGCGGTGGGCGGAGCACCGGGCTCGATGGCAGCGCGGGTCGAGGTCGGGCTCGGAGAGCGGGCCTATGAAATCGAGATCGGCGCAGGGCTGCTGTCGCAGGCGGGACGGGTGGTCGCGCCGCATCTGCCGCGGCCCTTTACGGTGATCGTCACCGATGCGACGGTGGCGGCCCTCCACCTGCCGGCACTCGAGGCCGCGCTGGCCGAGGCGGAGATCGAAACGCGCGCGCTGGTGCTTCCGCCGGGGGAGGCGACGAAGTCGCTGCACATCGTCTCTTGGGTGGTCGAACGGCTGCTCGCGCTCGGGGTTAACCGGGACGATTGCGTCCTCGCTTTCGGCGGCGGGGTGATCGGGGATCTCGCAGGTTTCGCGGCGGCGATCCTGCGCCGTGGCGTCGATTTCGTGCAGATTCCGACCACGCTGCTTGCTCAGGTCGACAGTTCCGTGGGCGGCAAGACCGGGGTCAATGCGCCCCAGGGCAAGAACCTTATCGGCGCCTTCCACCAGCCGCGCCTGGTGCTCGCGGATATCGCGCTGCTCGAGACGCTGCCGCCGCGGGAGTTTCGGGCGGGCTATGCCGAGGTGGCGAAGTATGGACTGTTGGGGGATGCTGCGTTCTTCGCCTGGCTCGAAGCCAGGGGCCAGCGGCTGATGGACGGCGACCGCGGCCTGCGAGCCGAGGCGGTGCGGCGGTCCTGCGCGATGAAGGCGGCCATCGTGGCGCGCGACGAGCGGGAGGCCGGCGAGCGCGCGCTGCTCAATCTTGGCCATACCTTCGGGCATGCGCTCGAGGCGGCGACCGGGTTTGGCGACCGGCTTTTGCATGGCGAGGCGGTGGCGATCGGCCTTGGGCTTGCGGCGGAGGTATCGGCGCGGGCGGGGTTTTGTGCGCAGGAGGTGCCTGTCCGGGTCGCAGCGCATCTTGCTGAGATGGGGCTGCCGCGGCGGTTGGCAGACATCGCAGGACCCTTGCCCGAGGCGGATGGGCTCTTTGCGCTGATGGCGCAGGACAAGAAGGTCAAGGCCGGACGGCTCGCCTTCGTTCTGCTGCGCGGCGTCGGCGAGGCTTTCCTAACGCGGGAAGCAGATCTGGACGTCGTCCGCGCCGTGCTTGCCGACGGGTTGTCCGAACGGCGCTGAACCGTGCGGTCGGGCGCCTCAGTCAGGCGGCAGGGCCAACAGATCGGAATGGGAGACACGGAGCCAGGTGGCGGTTCGGCGGGCCGCCAACCATGTGTCCGTGTCGGGGCCGAGGGTTGGCGCAATCGCAGCGGCGCTGCCCTCCGCCATGGCACCGATCAGGGCAGCGTCCCGCGGGCGCTCCAAAACCCAGTCGCTGGCGCCCTCGACGATCCGATAGCCCATCGCGCTGAGGGCTTCGGCGAGCGCGCGGTGGGCCTGAGGACCGAGCGCCGGTCCTAATCCTTTGTCGCGTTGCTGATCGGCATGGAATGCTGCAAGGGCTTTGTCGTCGAGCGGATGCGATGGCCGCCAGATCTCCGATCCGGTGTAGCTCAGAACCGCATGCAGCGGCAGGCGGGCTCTGGCAAGCGCGGCCGCGGCATCGGCGATCCAGTCCCGGCCGGCAAGATCGAAGAGCGCGGACGCGGTTACAAGGTCGGGCATGGTCTGAAGCAGCGGGGCGAGGCCATCGGCAAGATCTGCGATGCGCCGGATGATCTCCACCCCCGCCGGCGCGACGGCACGGTCGAGAAGCGCCGGATCGCTGTCGACCAGGATCCAGCGTTGGGGCATTGGCAAAAGCGGCGCGGTCATTGCCATGTTGTTGCCGGTGCCGGCGCCGAGATCGAGGATGGTGAGCCCCTGGTGTCCGGCGAAGGCCTCGGTAAGCGCGTCGGCAACCTGCCGATTCCGGGCGCGGGCATCGGCTGGGGCCCTGAGCGCGAGCCAGTCTGCGGCGAAGCCTGCCATCCCCAGGCTAAGCCCGTTGCCCGGCGAGGACGGCCGCGACAGCACCCGCAACCGCCGCAGCAGTCTCGCCCCAGCCGGGAAGCTCGGCGGCGGCGATGCGGCTGCGGGCCGCGAGCCTCTCGCGCGCCGCCCGGTCGACGATCAGGGGTCGAAGCGCTTCGGCCAGCGCCTCGGGGGCGTCCGGCGGCACCAGGCAGGCCGCGCCCCGGGTCGCTTCCGCAACGGCGCCCGTGGCGCAACCGACAACCGGAAGGCCGCGCGCCAAAGCCTCCGTATAGGCCATCCCATAGCCTTCGTAGCGGGAGGCGAGAACGAACACATCCGCCTGATCGTAGGCCGTGGCCAAGGTGTCGGCATCCGCGGGCCCTTCGAGCGCGATGCGATCGCCGAGCCCCGCCGCCACCACGCGCGCCATAAGCGCATCGCGATAATCTTGGTCCGGGGCCGGGCCGTGGACCGTCAACCGCCAGTCGAGATCGGACAGCGTCGCCAGCGCCGCGATCAGCACATCATGGCCTTTGCGTGGGGTGAGGCTGCCAATGGCGAGCAGCCGTGGGGTCGCGCCGCCGCTGCCGCGGGCCTGCGGGGCAGGGTCGGTCCCGGGCTGCGCAACCGTGATCCGGGCTGGATCTACATGGAAGTGCTCTCTGAGCGTCACCGCGGTTGTTTCGCTGGTCGTGATGACCGCGGCACAGGTCGCCAGCGCGGCCCGCTCGCTCGCCAAGAGCGGCGCGGCCTCTGCCGCCGTCAGCCCGGTCTCGAACCCGAGCGGATGGTGGCACAGGGCGATGACCGGCGTGCCCGCCGCCTCGATCACCTGCGGGGGGAGCACCCCAAGCGCCAGGCCGTCGATTATCGCCGGCCAACCGACGGGCAGCAAGCACAGCCGGCGCTCGGTTTCCGCGATCGCCGCGGCGGCGGGACGGGGAAAGCCTCCCGGCAGCGGCCAGTGGCGCAGGATGAACCCTTCTCCGGCGGCTGCGGTCAGCAGGCGCCGCGCATATCCATAGCCCCCGGTCGGGGTGGCGAGATCACCGGGAACCAGCAGAAGGGCGCGGGGCGGCAAATCCGTCATTCGGAAGCTGGTGGTGCGGTGTCGGTCGCGGTGCCCGTGCCTGTGCCGCCCGTGCCTGTGCCGCCCGTGCCGACGGGCCCCTCGAACCAGGCGCGCGCCACATGGCTCTCATGCAGCGTCACCCGGATCTGACTTAGCCCGTCAGAGCCCGGCCCCAGCGCGCCGGACTGCGCCGCCTGTGCCATGTCATCGAAGATATGCCGGCAGAGAAACTCTGTGGTCGTCAGCAGACCTTGGAACTCCGGCATCTCATCGAGATTGCTAAAATTCAGCCGGGCCAGCGCCGCCTTGAGCGCGTCATGCGCCCGGCCGATATCGACGACGATCCCGTGCTCGGTCAGCGTCTCCCGGAAGAAGGCAACGTCGACCACATAGGTGGCGCCGTGCAGCTTTTGGGCAGGGCCGAAGACCTCGCCGGCCAGCGAATGGGCGATCATGATATGGTCGCGGACCTCGACGGCGTACATCCTTGCGCTCCCCTCAAAGATACTCGACAACCGTTGCAATACCTGGGGCGCGGGGAGCCAGCAAGCGTGGGATATCGTCCGCCAGTCGGTCGAAGGCCAGGCGGCCGGTGATCAGCTGGTCGAGCCGCGGATCGTCGAGGCAGGCCAGGGCGCGGGCCAGGCGGTCTCGGTGCGTCGTGGCAGCACGGCGGGGTCGCGCGACATGACCGACTTGAGAGCATTGGATCGTCAGCCGCCGGGCGTGGAACGCGCCCCCGAGCGGCACTTGAGGGGCTTTGTCGCCGAACCAGGAGAGCTCGAGCACCCGCCCCTCAAAGGCGAGAGCGTCGAGCGCAGTGCTGAGCCCGGCCTGCGTCGCAGAGGAATGAAAGACAACAACGTGGTCGTCGGCCAATTCCGTCGGAAAAGCGAACGTCACGTTAAATTCACTGGCCAGCGCGCGGCGGGCTTCTAAGACGTCGCACATGGTGAGCTCAAGATCCGACTGGCGTGAAAGCAGTGCGGCGATCAAACAGCCGAGCAGTCCAGCGCCCACGATTGCGACGCGAGACCCAGGAGGGATCTCGGCGTCCCAAATTGCGTTGAGCGCGGTCTCCATGTTGGCCGCCAAGGTCGCCCGCGCCGGGGGCACGCCGTCGGGAATTGGCATCGCTGCCGCGCCGGGCAGTCGGAGCCGCCGCTGATGAGGTGCCAGGGCAAAGACAGGCTGGCCGAGCCGGGCCGGGTCGCCGTCGACCACCTCGCCGACGAGCGCATAGCCGTATTTGACCGGAAAGGGAAAGTCGCCCTCCTGCATCGGCGCGCGCATTCGCTGCCATTCGCTCTGCGGCACACGGCCCTCGAGGACCAACCGTTCGGTCCCGCGAGAGAGAGCGGAATGCGTTGCGGCGATCTCCACCCATCCGGGCAGAAGCGGCGGCAGCGCGGTCTGGCGCAGTTCTGCGCGGCCGGGCGCAACATACCACAGGGCTTCGGTGGTCTCGCTCATCGCGGCTCCTCACAGATGCTGATCACGGCGACGCGCCTTGCCTATAGGCTTGGGACCAGGCGAGGGTCCAGTCGCTGCCAACAAGAAGGACCTAGCGCATGACCATCGAGACGGCCCTCGGCGGGCAGTCGCCGCTCCAGATCGCGCGCCTCCCAAACCGTCGGGAGGATCCGGTGACAACTCCCGCCGGCCTCCAGGACAAGCGGGTGCTGGCGCGCCGGCGGCGTTTCATGATCGCGCTCAACCTGCTCACGGTCGCGGTGCTCACCTGGGGCATCTGGCACGTGTTCTCGCCGGGCGGCATGAGTGTGGCCGACTGGCTCATCCTCTTGGGGTTCCTCGTTGGCGCCCCGTGGACGGTCATGGGCATGTGGAATGCGATCGTCGGGCTCTGGCTTATTCATGGCGCGCGCGACGGCCTTGCGGCGGTGGCGCCTCAGCTGACATCGGGCAACGGCGCCGGACCGATCCGCTCGCGGGTCGCGGTGGCCATGTGCTTTCGCAACGAGCCGCCGGCGCGCTCCTTCGAACGGCTGCTGGCCATGCGCGAAAGCTTGGATGCGACCGGCTGGGGCGATCGCTTCGACATCCACATCCTTTCTGATACGTCCGACCAAGATATTGCGTCGGAGGAGGAGCGTCTCTTCGCCGCCCTTGGGCCGCGGCTCGGGACCGGAGCCCGCTACCGCCGCCGGGTGCTCAACACCGGCTTCAAGGCCGGCAACATCCGCGATTTCGTCACCACCGCGGGTCTGCCCTACGATCTCTTCATCCCGCTCGACAGCGACAGTTTGATGGGGGGCGAGGCGATGATCCGGATGGTGCGGATCATGGAGGCCCATCCCCGCATCGGCATCTTGCAGAGCCTCGTTGTCGGCAGCCCGAGCCAGAGCGCCTTCGCCAGGATCTTCCAGTTTGGGATGCGCCACGGAATGCGCAGCTTCACCATGGGCGCGGCGTGGTGGCAGGGGGATTGCGGACCCTTTTGGGGGCACAACGCGGCGATTCGAATGGACGCCTTTCGCCGACATTGTCGCCTGCCGGTGCTGCCGGGAACGCCGCCGCTCGGCGGCCATGTGCTCTCCCACGACCAGGTGGAGGCGGCACTGATGCGCCGTGCCGGCTACGAGGTCCGGGTAATCCCGGTCGAGGGCGCCTCATGGGAGGATAACCCGCCGACGCTGGCCGACTTCACCAAGCGGGATCTGCGCTGGTGTCAGGGCAATATGCAGTACTTCAAGCTGCTGCGGCTCAAGGGTTTGCGACCGACCTCGTTGTTCCAGCTGATCGCTGCCATTGCGATGTATTTCGGTGGGCCGGCCTGGATGTTGATGACCGTTGCCGCGAGTTCTAAGCTTTTCTTCCCTGATGAAGGGGTGAATGTCGCCATGGGAATCGCGATGTTCTTTATCATGATTTCGGTGAGCTTGGTGCCGAAGCTGGCGGGGCTCCTCGACATCGCCTTGAAGCGGGGCGGTGCGCGGGCCTATGGCGGGCGGATCCGATTTGCGCTGGGCGCGGCCACCGAGATTGTTTTCTCGATGCTCACCGCGCCGGTGGTCGCGCTCCGGGTCACGATCTTCATGGCGGGGCTGTTGTTCGGCAAGCGGGTGGTTTGGAGTGGGCAAAACCGCGACGCTTACCGTCTCTCCTGGGCCGAGGCGGCACAGGGCCTCTGGCCGCAAACCTTGTTCGGTCTGGCGCTCGGCGGGGCGATCCTGGCCATTGCCGGCATGGAAACGCTCGCCTGGGCGGCGCCCATGGTGGCCGGGATGGGGCTGGCGATCCCGTTCGCAGTGTTGACGGCGGATCCGCGCTTCGGCCGCTGGGCTGCGCGGACGGGGCTCTGCGCAGTCCCTGAGGAAGTGGCGCGCCACCCTGAACTTGCCCGTGTCGCGCGGTTGAAACCCGTGGTCGATCAGGCGGGGCGCGCGGCCGCGGCAGCCTGAGACGGCCGGCACCGCATCGACCCGCGCACCCCCCCTCCGCCAGGTCTTGGCAGGCGGTTGCGCGGGTGCTTAAGCTTTGGGGCAGGTCCTATCATCCCCACGGAGCGTCGAGCATGTCCCTCGCCCATCCCTATCTCCTCTTTCTGGGCGACGCCCCGGACCCGCTCTCGGCCAAGGTCGCCCAGGGCATCCGGGATTGGCGCCCGGAGGCGAGCGTCGGACAACTGCGCCTGCCCGGCTGCCAGGCAGATATGGGACTGCCGGATATGACCATCGCAGAGGCGCGTGAGGCCGGTGCTCGCACCCTGGTCATCGGCGTCGCCAACCGCGGGGGGGTGATCTCCGAGGCCTGGATCGAGGTGTTGTCTCAGGCCATGGATGCCGGCATGGATCTCGCCGCGGGCCTGCACACCCTGTTGCGCGACCAGCCCGCGCTGGTCGAAGCCTCCCGCCGGTCGGGTCACTTGCTGCACGATGTGCGTCTGCCGACAGAAAAGTACCCGATCGGGGACGGGCGGCGGCGCGCCGGCAAGCGGATGCTCGCCGTGGGCACGGACTGCTCCTGCGGCAAGATGTACACAGCGCTTGCGGTCGAGAAGGCGATGCATGCGGCCGGGCGTAAGGCGAGCTTCCGGGCCACCGGCCAAACCGGGATCCTGATCACCGGCGAGGGCGTGCCGCTCGACGCGGTGGTAGCGGATTTCATGGCCGGCGCGGTCGAGGTGCTCACACCGGATAACGAGGACGACCATTGGGACCTGATCGAAGGGCAGGGCTCGCTGTTCCACCCCTCCTTCTCCGGGGTTACCATGGCGCTCGTCCATGGCGGCCAACCCGACGCGCTGATCCTGTGCCACGAGCCCACCCGCACGCACCAGCGGGGCCTGCCGCACTACTCCGTACCGACCCTCGAGGAGTTGCGCGATCTCGCCTTGCCGATCGCCCGGCGGGTCAATCCCGAGGCCCAGATCGTCGGCTGCTCGATCAATACTGCCGCCATGGGTGAGGAGGAAGCGCTGCGTCATCTCGAAGAGACCGAAGCGCGGATGGGCCTGCCGACCGTCGATCCGTTCCGTCAGGGGGCGGCGCGGCTCGCCGAGGCGCTGTGATCGGCCCGGAGATCACCGCCCGGGTCGAGCGCTTCGCAACCCGCGGGAGCTGGACGATCTCTCGCGGCTCAGTGACCGAGGTCGAGGTGGTGCTGTGCGAGGCGCGGCTCGGGGGTGCGGTCGGTCGGGGCGAGTGCCGGCCCTATCCCCGCTATGGCTGGACCGCAGAGACAGAGATGGCGGAGATCGCCAAGGTCGCGCCGGAGATCGCCCGGCGGTCGGACCCCTCGGCCTGGAACGCGGATGTCGCGGATCTGATCTCCGCCCGCGCGGCGCGAAACGCGGTCGACTGCGCCTTGTGGGACCTGCGCGCCAAGCTCGAGGGCCGGCCGGTCTGGGACTTGGTCGGGCTCGCCGAGCCGGGGCCGCTGGTGACCGCCTACTCGCTGTCGCTCGATACGCCCGACGCCATGCGGGCGGCCGCCGAAGCCAACGCGGCCCGACCGCTGCTGAAAGTCAAGCTCGGCGGTACGGGCGACCTCGCACGGATCGAGGCGGTCCGCGCCGGGGCGCCGGCGGCGCGGATCATCGTCGACGCCAATGAGAGCTGGACCCCGGCCGTCTATGGCGAGATGGCGCGCGACCTCGCGGCGCTGGGGGTCGAGATGGTGGAGCAGCCCTTCCCCGAGTTGGCGGATGGCGCGCTGGGCGACCTTGCCCGGAGCCTCCCCGTTTGCGCCGATGAGAGCTGTCACGACCGCGCCTCCCTGCCGGGGCTCTCGGGCAAATACGATATGGTGAACATCAAGCTGGATAAGACCGGCGGCCTCACCGAGGCGCTTGCGCTCAAGGCGGCCGCTGAGGCGGCGGGTTTTCGCGTGATGGTGGGCTGCATGCTGGCAAGTTCGCTGGCGATGGCCCCGGCGGTCCTTGTGGCGCAGGGGGCGGCGATCGTTGATCTCGACGGGCCGCTGTTGCTCGCCGAGGATCGGGAGCCGCCTATGATTTACGACGAGCGGGGGGTGCATCCGGCGCCGCCCGCGCTTTGGGGCTAGCTGGAGGCCGGAATGAGCCGAACGGTTTACGTGAACGGCGCGTATCTCGCGGAGGAGGCGGCGAAGATCTCGATCTTCGACCGCGGTTTCCTGATGGCAGATGCGGTCTATGAAGTCACCGCGGTGATGGAGGGCCGGCTGTGCGACTATGAGGGGCACCGCGCGCGCCTGCATCGTTCGCTGTCGGAGCTGAAGATGCGTTCGCCCGTCGAGGATGACGCCTTGCTCGAGATCCACCGAGAGTTGGTGCGGCGGAACGCGCTGGACGAGGGGCTCGTCTATCTTCAGGTGACGCGCGGCGCCGCGGACCGCGACTTTGCTTGGCCGGCCGATGCGGAGCCGGGGCTCGTGTTGTTCACGCAAACCAAGGCGCTCGAGGACAGCGCGCCGGTGCAGACGGGTATCCGGGTCGTCTCGGTGCCGGATCTGCGGTGGGGCCGCCGCGACATCAAGACGACCCAGCTCCTCTATCCGAGTTTCGCCAAGATGATGGCGAAAGAACAGGGGGCCGACGATGCCTGGATGGTCCAGGACGGTTTCGTAACGGAGGGGAGTTCGAATAACGCCCATATCGTTACCAAAGACGGAGCGATCGTGACCCGTCCGCTGTCTCAGGACATCTTGCACGGTATCACGAGGGAGAGCGTGCTGGAGCTGGCGCGCGAGGCGCAAATGACGGTCGAAGAGCGTCCCTTCACGGTGGCTGAGGCACAGGCGGCGGCCGAGGCGTTCATCACCGCGGCCTCGACCTTTGTGATGCCCGTGGTCGAGATCGACGCTGTCCCCATTGGGGCGGGGCGGCCCGGCCCAATTGCGCAACGGTTGCGCGAGATCTATGTCGCCCGGGCCAAAGCGCGAAGCATCTAGCCGTGGTGCGAGACGGCCCCGGCAAGTCTCGGCGGTCCCCCAGCCGCTTCGAGGAAGGCCGCGTCGAGCGCGGGCTCTCCTACAGCCTCGCGAGCCGATCCGCGCGCCTGATCGGGCAAGCGGAAACCGTTGACGAGGTCGCGCAGCACCGAGGCCTCGCTGGCCAACTCGTCCGTGGTGCGTGCCGTTTCCTCTGCGCTTGCCGCGTTGTTGCTGATCACGCGGTCGAGATCGCGGATCGCTTGGTTGATCTGCTCCGCGCCGATCTGCTGCTCCCGCGTGGCGGCGGTGATCTCCTGCACGAGATCAGAGGTTCGTTGGATGTTGGGCACGAGGGCGCCGAGCATGCGCCCCGCTTCGGTCGAAACATCTACCGTTTCCGTCGACAGAGCACCGATTTCGGTCGCGGCCTCCTGGCTACGTTCTGCAAGCTTGCGCACCTCGGAGGCAACGACTGCGAAACCTCTCCCATGCTCTCCGGCGCGGGCGGCTTCCACAGCGGCATTCAGCGCGAGTAAGTCTGTTTGTCGGGCGATTTCCTGGATGATGGTGATTTTGTCAGCGATCGTCTTCATGACGTCGATCGCCCGCTCAACAGCCGTACCGGACGCCTGTGCATCCGAGGCCGATTGTGTCGCGATTTTCTCGGTTTGCGATGCATTGTCCGCTGACTGCCGGATTGTGGCGGTCATTTGCTCAACCGCCGCAGATGCTTGCTGGGCCGATGCCGCTTGGCGCGACGCCCCCTCACTGATCCCGCTTGCGGCCGTGCTCAGGGCTTTGCCCATCTCGGCGAGGCCATCCGAGGTCTCTGCCGCGCGGCGAAGTTTCGCCGCGAGCGATGCCACCATCTCGGCGAGCGCACCACTCAGTCGGTCGTCCTGCGAGTCCGAGCGGATGTCGACCGTCAGATCGCCCCGCGCAATCGCCTCTGCGGCATCGGCGTTTCGGCGAATACTGGTGGCGTGCTCTGCCATCACCCGGCGCGCTGCGCCGATCTCATCGCGAGCGTCGAGGCCTGGAAGATCGATGGGCGTCCCGGCGAGCGCGGCCTCCGACGCTTTCGACAGCCGGGCCAGAGGGCGCACCACGAGGCCCCGCAAGAGCAGCGCGACCAGAGCAATCGACAGCCCACCGATCAACAGCGCGGTTACCGCTTGCGTGCGCCCAGACGCCCAAGCCAGCGCCTGAGCTTCGTCGCTCGCCGCGGTCACACCGATCACCCCGACGAGGTCGCCGTCGGGACCGAAAGTAACCGGCCAGAAGATGCTCGCGCCATCGCTCGACCGGGCCGGTGACTGGGTCTCCACCGCCTGAAGCGCGAGCTCGGCCAGCGCGTCGGACGGCGCCGCCGTATTCCCGATCGCCGTAGTCTCGGCTGTGGACCCCGCCTCTCCGCGGCCGCGGCGGAGAACTTGTGCCCCAGTCGCGTCGAAGACCACGAGCTCGGCAAGGACCCCCTCTGACTCCCGAAACACGGCGTCGAAAACATCCTCCAGCGGCTCGAGACGGCCGAAGCGGAGCGCGCCCCCCGCATCATATGCGATCAACTTGGCTACGATGCGCGCCCGATCCTCGAAGCCACTGACGGTCAACCGCCAAGTCGACCACACGCCGAGCGCCACCACGCTCAGGGTAGTCAACATCAGCGCCCCGACCATGAGGCCAAGGATCCGCGTGGACAGATTGATCCTTGTGCCGGCGTTCGTGCGTTTCGCTTCGCTCATGATCTCTCCTTGGGATGTATCGGGTCGACCTCGGGCGGGGACGGGTCCGAGCGTCGATCAGTCCAGAAGCTCTATGTTCACACCGAACGTGGCTGCGCCGATTGGCTTGCCCGTCGCCGGATCGTGGACCGGGACCGAAACTTGCGACTGAAAGCTTTGGGTCGATTCGTCGAATTCGATCTCGCCAATATGCACCGCGTTTTGCGTGAAACTGTCCTGCCACTTCGCCTCGTCGCCCTGCCAGTAGTCGGAGGTGACAGCCGACGCGGCGACATTGAGGCCGACCGCATCCATCACGAAAATCTCGGTGTAGGTGCCGGTCGACGCCTCGGCATGGGCGCGCAACAAATCGGCCGCAGAGCCGGTGAGCACATCGTCGATCAGCGGGCGGACGCTGGCCCCGATCTGGTCGCGCCACGCGCGGTCGCGGCTCAGAATATCGGCCTCGGAGAGCCCGGCGGTCTCGGCATTCTGGGCGCGAATCGCTTCGATCACGATTGGATCTGAAACGACCGTGCGGATGTCCCCCTCGGCGAGGGCCTTCAGCTGCGGCGCGAATTCGTTTGCGGCGGCAGGGGTTACGACGAAGATGGCGACGGCTGCTGCGGTTAGGAAGCGGGTCATCTCTGCTCTCCCGATTGGGCCGGGTCTCCCGGCGGAAGCGGTCTCAGCGAGATTTGGTAGGGCAGGCGCGTTGCAATGTGCTTAACGGCGCCAGAATAGCCTTCGGTGCGCGCAGCATCTGTGGGAGATCATAGCGGCGTGGCGCCGTTCGTCAGATCCCGGCACGGCGGAGGAGGCGGGCGCGGGCGGGGGGAACGTTGTTGATCTCCAGTCCGGTGAACACGTGGAGCGTGTTGAGCTCGGTATCGATCACGGCATGGTCGGAGACCCAGCCCCCCATCGTCAGATAGGTCCGCAGCAGCGGCGGCATGCGCTTGAGTGCCAGCTTCAAGTCCGGCTTGCGCAGCTTCAATTTGGCGGCATAGCGGAACACTTTGGGCGCTTTGACCCGCGGCAACCAACGCTTTGGCGCCAGGTGCTTTTCTTTGAGCAGCGCGAACGCGTCGGCATAGTCCTCGCCATCGACCCCGTAGAAGGAGCTGCACCCGAAGAGCAACTCGACCCCTTGCTCATCGACGAAGCGGGTCATCGCGCCCCAGGCGACCCGCAAGACGTCCGGGTCCTTCCAGGCCGGGTGCACGCAGAAGCGGCCCATCTCGACCATCCGCCCCGTATAGGCCGCGAGGTTCGAGAGTTCGTAGAATTTTGCCGAATAGCTGCGCCCGATCTCCGCCCCGCTGGCCAGGGGGAGCAGCCGGAAACAACAGACCAACTGCCCGGTTTTCGCCTCCTCGACCATCAGATGCACGCAAGCAGGGTCGAATTCATCGGCATCGATCCGGTCGGGATTGGCCTGCCAGGCGATCCCGCGCGCCTCGATGAAGGTGAGATAGCGCAGCCGCTGACAGTCTAAAACGTCGTCCGCGCTCTCCGCAATCCGCGCCCGATAGCGCTGGGCTTTACCCGGAATTCGCATCAGTCGTCCTCCGTCAGCGCCGCACAGCGCATCGCACGATGCGTAACTATGCGGCCACCGTGGGCCAATGCAATGGCTGCGATGGGGCAAACGCCGGCTGTTGCGGTGCGCGCACCGAGTGTGCATGTGAGACGCAGCGGCGAAGCAAAGCGACTTGCCTGCACGCGTGCCCAGGGGGAGAGGACAGTCAAATGGCGACAGGGCGCTTCCCGGACGCGCAGACCTGGATCTTCGATCTCGACAACACGCTTTACCCGCCGGAGACCGGGCTGCTCGCGGCTATCGATCGACGGATGACATCCTTCATCGAGATGTTTCTCGAGGTCGGTCGGGCAGAGGCGGATGCACTCAGACAGCATTATTGGGAGCGCGACGGGATCACGCTCAAGGGGTTGATGCGCGATCATGGGGTGGAAGCCGACGCCTTCCTCGAAGCGACCCATGCTGTGGATCTTTCGGGGCTCGCGCCAGATCCCCGGCTGCGGCGTGCAATCGAGAGCTTGCCGGGGCGCCGGATCATCCACACCAACGGGGCGCGGGGCCATGCCGAGCGCGTCTTGGCGGCGCGCGGGCTGGAGGGGGTGTTCGAAGCGGTCTTCGCGATCGAGGACAAAGCCTTCGTGCCCAAGCCGGAGCTGCCGGCCTACACGCATGTGATCCGCGAAGCCGGCATAGACCCGGGGCGCGCGGTGATGATCGAGGACACGGTGGTCAATCTCGTGGAGCCCAAGCGGCTCGGAATGGGCACAGTTTGGCTCGACCATGGGGAAATCGGCGGCGACCATCCCCATGTGGATACCACGATCACCGATCTCGCGCGCTTTCTCGAAGGGGCGGCCTAACGCGCGGCAGGCGGCTGTGGACGCCCGGGCTTTGCTTTGCTTGGCGCAGCTCGGCAAGGGTCGGCAGCGACGCGCTTCTCGGGATGGCCGATGGTCCTGGCGGGCGGCAGCAGCTGCCAGCCGGTCGCGCAGTCCTGCCGCCACAGACGCCCCATGAAGGAAAGCCGGCCATGGAGGGCTGCGCGGGCTCGCGGGAGGCCGGTGGGGGGCGAGACCTCTTCGGCAGCGAAGCGCTTGCCCGGGTGGGCGGGGCCTCCCGAGAGCCCGCGCCGCGACAAGTTCGGGCGAGCCGTCTTGGCTAGATCTCGACCGAGCCCATAACCTCGAGCGCATGGACAGGCGTCGGGGCCATGAGCCGGGTGAACGGCTCTGCCGACTGCTCGAGGATTGGGAACGTCTTGTAGTGGCAGGGGATCACGCCGGCAAAGGCGAAGAACTTCTTCGCCGCGAAGGCCGCCCGCTCCGCATCCATCGTGAAATGACCGCCGATCGGCAAGATGCCATGAGTCGGTTTGTGCAACTCTTGCACCAGCTGCATGTCCATCGTCACATCCGTATCGCCAGCGACATAGAGCCTGCGATGGCCTGAGGCGATCACGAAGCCGGCTTCCGCACCGGCATAGATCGGCTGGCCCGCGTCCCCGGCGACTGACGAGGAGTGCACCGCGTTCACCATCGTCACCGCCACCTCGCCGAAGCGCAGGGTGCCGCCCTTGTTCATGCCCACGCCGTCGATCCCCTCGACGGCGGTCACCCAGCTCACCCAGTCATAGATGCCGACGAGCGGCGCGCCGGTGACCTTGGCGATCTCGATGGCGGTGGAGGCGTGGTCGCCATGACCGTGGGTGATCAGGATCTGTGTCGTGTCGGCGATCGCGGCGTCGAAATTCGCCTCGTCGAAGACCGGGTTGCCCCGCAACCAAGGGTCGAGCAGTAGGACCTGATCGGCGGTCTCGATGCGAAAGCCGGAGTGGCCGAGCCAAGTGAGTTTCATCGCGCACCTCCATCTGTGCTGGCGCGCGAAGTATGTGGCCGCCGCGGCAATGGCGCAAGACGGCAACTGCCGCTGCGTCGGCCTGGCGGGGCAGCAGGGCTGGTCGGTCGCCGCGCCGGCCCCAGGGAAGCTCGCGGGCAGGCCAGGCCGTGATCTGCCTCGCCCGCCGCGCGATAGAACGCGGCCGAAGTTTCGGCCTTTTCCATGTGCTCGACAGGACGCCGAGATCGACCGCCGAAAACGGTGGCGCGCCAGCGCCTACCCTGTGGCTGGAGGCTGGCACTCGGCGTTTCCGAGGACGCGCCCGTGCAGCTCGTTTGCGGTCCTTCCCGTGCTGCTCAAGCTCTCTCGCAGAGAATTCCGCCAGAACCTGACTGCCAAGTCGGGTGCGCGGTCATCCCTTGCCGATCCGGCCATGCCCGCGCTACACCCCCAGGCGAGCCCGCGGGCCGTTGGGCCTCAAGACAGGGACCGCACCGACATGAGCATCGACACCGACACCGCCAGGCGCATCGCCCGCCTCGCCCGCATCCGCGTGGAGGAAGCCGCCTTGCCGGCGCTTGCGGAGGAATTGTCATCGATCCTCGGCTGGGTGGAGCAACTGCAGGAAGTGGATGTGACAGGCGTTGCGCCAATGACCTCGGTCACCCCGATGGCGCTGCCGCTCCGCGCGGATGCGGTGACCGAGCCCGACCGGCGCGACGCCATTCTAGGCCAGGCCCCGGATGCCCGCGAAGGCTTCTACGTCGTCCCGAAGGTGGTGGAATGACCGGACTCAACGCTCTGACCCTGGCCGAAGCACGCGACCGGCTGCGCTCTGGTGCCACCACCTCCGTCGCGCTCACCGAAGCTTGCCTTGAAGCGATCGAGCAGGCCGGCGCCCTCAACGCCTTCGTGCGCGTGGAGGTGCCTCGCGCCCTGGCACAGGCCCAGGCGGCCGATGCGCGCCGCGCCGCCGGTGAGGACGGCCCGGTTCTTGGCTTGCCGATCGGCGTGAAGGACGTCTTCTGCACCGAGGGGCTCGGCAGCCAGGCCGCGTCGCGGATCCTTGAGGGCTTCGTGCCGCCCTATGAGAGCACGGTGACGGCCAAGCTCCGGGAGGCAGGCGCCGTGACGCTCGGCAAGTGCAACATGGACGAGTTCGCGATGGGCAGCAGCACCGAACACTCGGTCTATGGCCCCACCGTTTCGCCCTGGCGCCGCGCAGGCGACGCGGCGCCCCTCACCGCTGGCGGCTCCTCTGGGGGATCTGCCGCGGCGGTGGCGGCCGATCTCTGCCTGGCAGCGCTCGGGACGGACACCGGCGGCTCGATCCGCCAGCCCGCTGCTTTCACCGGCACCGTCGGCATCAAGCCCACCTATGGCCGCTGCTCGCGCTGGGGGATCGTGGCTTATGCCTCCTCCCTGGATCAGGCCGGCCCGATGACCAAGACCGTTCGCGACGCCGCTATTCTGCTGGGCGCGATGGCCGGGCATGACCCAAAGGACTCGACCTCGGCCCCCGAGCCCGTCCCCGACTTCGAGGCCGCGCTGGAGAACGGGGTCGCTGGGCGCAAGATCGGATTGCCCGTCGAGTACCGTGAGAACCTGCCCGCGGAGATGGCCGATCTGTGGGACCGGGGCGCCGATATGCTGCGTGAGGCCGGTGCCGAGCTCGTCGACATCCGGCTGCCAAACACGCGCCACGCCCTGCCCGCATATTACGTGATCGCCCCGGCCGAAGCGTCGTCGAACCTCGCCCGATATGACGGGGTCCGCTATGGTCGACGCGCCACCCTCGGCTCGGGCGAGGGCATCGTGGATCTTTATGAGAAGTCCCGCGCCGAGGGCTTGGGACCTGAGGTCCAGCGCCGGGTCATGATCGGCACTTATGTCCTCTCGGCGGGCTATTACGACGCCTATTACCTCCGCGCTCAGAAGGTCCGGACATTGGTGAAGCGCGATTTCGAGCAGGTCTTTGCCGAGGTCGACGCGATCTTAACGCCGGTCACGCCGGGACCGGCCTTTGGCCTTGGTGAACTCGAAGGCGACCCGGTGGCGATGTATCTGCAGGACATCTTTTCGGTTACGCTCAATCTTGCAGGGCTGCCCGGCGTTGCGGTTCCGGTCGGCTTATCGAAGAGCGGGTTGCCGCTTGGGCTGCAGCTGATCGGACAGCCCTGGGGCGAGGCGCCGCTCTTGGCGGCCGCTGCGGCGCTGGAAGCGCGGGCAGGCTTTGGCGAGAAGCCCGCCCCCTGGTGGCGTGCCGACTGATCCCAGGCGCAGGGCCCTGTCCAGCTGGCTCCGCCGTTAAAGCGCTCTGGTGTTAAAGCGCTCGGGAGAACACCGCAATGACCCCTAGAGAGGCGGCAAGCCATGCGAGCTCTCGCTGAAAACCCAGCATCACAGCGATGACCAACGGGGTCAGAACGGCGGTTAGCACCAGTTCGGTGCCGGTCATGTTCAGCCCCTCGATCACACGGGGCGCAGCTTCGAATGTCATGGGCACTCCACGCTTGCAGAACGCCCTCACTCCAATCACCCGCCACAATCTTAACACAATTGCCGCGCTGCGCCAGCCCTTTTACAGTTTCATCGATGCGAATTTCAGCGTATGCCAAACGAATTTCGAAGTTACGTTTCAACTCACGCGCGAACAACCAATGGGAGAATCGTCATGCCGGTAGAAACAACCCCGATTTGTGACTTCGGCCGTCCAGCACCTGACTTCGCGTTGCCGGCGACCGACGGCAAGATCTACGCTCTCGCCGATATTCGCGGGCCTCGAGGCCTGCTCTTGATGTTTATTTGCAACCACTGCCCTTACGTGAAAGCGGTTGCAGATCGCATATGCCGCGACGCCCGGGACCTATCGGCGCTGGGCATCGGCGTCGCCGCGATCTGCTCCAACGACGCGACAACCCACCCAGAAGACAGCTTCGAGAACATGGCGCGGTTCGCCGAGGCTCATGGTTTTGGCTTCCCGTATCTGCACGACGAGAGCCAAGCGATTGCCAAAGCTTACGATGCCGTCTGCACCCCTGACTTTTTCGGCTACGATGCCGGTCTGGGCCTGCAGTACCGGGGTCGGCTCGACGCTTCCGGCGCAACGCCAGGCAGCCCGGACCTCCCGCGCGAGCTCTACGAAGCGATGAAGGCTGTGGCCGAGACGGGACAGGGACCGCAGGACCAGACACCGTCGATGGGCTGCTCGATCAAGTGGAAGGCCGCCTGAGCCCGGCGGCCGCGGCGTTGACCGGGTCGAGAGCCCGCTGTTAACTGCTGTCAACCGAGCAGGCGGGAGAGCCAGATGACTGCAGATTACCGATCGGTCGTGCGCCGGGTGCTCCCGCCTCAGAGCGCCACCTCGCCGCTCGGAACCCCGATCTGGCCGGCCGTCGCCTATGAGGCGACGGATGCAGATCAACTCGACGCGACCTACACGGGCGAGGCGCCAGGTTTTACCTATGCCCGCGAGGGCCATCCCAACGGCACGGTGCTGGCGGAGAAGCTCGACTGGATGGAGGGCGCGGCGGCGGGCGTGCTGACCGGGTCCGGTATGGCGGCGGTCGGTGCGGTGTTCCTGGGGGTGCTGCAAAAGGGCGATCATGTGGTCGCCGGCGATCAGCTCTATGGCCGCTCGCTCAGGCTCTTGCGCGAGGAGCTGCCGCGGATGGGCGTGGATGTCAGCCTCGTCGATCCCACCGACGGCGTTGCGTTCGCTGCGGCGCTGCGCCCCGAGACCCGGCTCGCCCTGGTCGAAGTCGTCGCAAACCCCACCTTGCGCGTGGCGCAGATGGCGCAGATTACCGCGGCCTGCCGCGACCGGGGTGTGATCCTCGCGGTTGACAACACCTTCACCACGCCCAGGCTCTATAAGCCGCTTGCCGAGGGCGCCGATCTCGTCATCCACTCGGTCACCAAGCTGCTCTCAGGCCATGCCGACGTCACCTTGGGCTATGTCGGCGCGCGAGACCCGGCGCTGGCGCGGCGCATCTACGACGTGGTCGCGAGCTATGGGATGACCCCCTCTCCCTTCGATTGCTGGCTCGCAGAGCGGGGATTGCACACCTTCGATCTGCGCTTCGAGCGTGCCCAGGCCACTGCCGCAGGGCTCGCCGACCATCTGGCCGGGCTCGACGGCGTCGCCGCGGTCCTCTACCCGACCCGGGCGGATCATCCCGACCACAACACGGCAGCGGCGCTTCTGAGGGGGCAGGGCGGTTATATGGTGTCGTTTCGCTTGGATGGCGGCCGCGAAACGGCCAACCGGTTCATCCGCGCGGCGCGCCACATCCCCTTCGCCCCGACCCTAGGCGATGTGGCGACCACGCTGTCGCATCCGGCCTCGTCGTCCCATCGGGGGCTCTCAGAGGATGCGCGGGCGGCGCTTGGGATCACCGAGGGCTTTATCCGCGTCTCGGTCGGCATTGAGGACCCGGCGCTGATCCTGCCGGAGTTCGAGACCGCTGTCGCCGCAAGCCGAGGCGCGGTATGACCGGGTCGGCGCAGGACGAGGCATCGGCTGCGGTCGCGGCCGCGGCGCAATCCCTGCCTCGGCCGGACTATGCGGGCCTCGCCGCGCGGATCCGGGCGTTGACCGAGGGGGAGACCGACGAGGTCGCGCTTATGGCCACGATCGCCTGTGAGCTCCACCGCGACGGCGTGGGCTTCGACTGGGTGGGTTTCTACCGCGTCACCGAGCCAGAGCTGCTGAAGATCGGCCCCTACCAGGGCGGCCATGGCTGCCTCCAGATCCCATTCTCCCGCGGCGTCTGCGGGGCAGCGGCGCGCAGCCGCCAGACGCAGATCGTGCCCGATGTCGACGCTTTCCCGGGCCATATCGCCTGCGCTTCGTCCACGCGCTCGGAGATCGTCCTACCGGTCTTCGACCCGCGCGGGCGTTTGATCGCGGTGCTCGACATCGACAGCGATACGCCTGACCGCTTCGATGCCGAGGATGCGGCGGCGCTCGAGGCGATCCTGGCCGAGACCTTCGCCACTGACCGGGACCGGCCAAAAGATCACGGCAAGCTCGGCATCGGGCGCATTGTCTTCGAAGACGACGTCTTCTACGGCCCGGTGCTGCTCGGTCTGCATTTCGCGCTTGCCCTGGTCTCTTGGCCGGTCGAGGCGATGATTGCGGCGCCAGGCGCCTCGGTGCCGGAACTGATCGCCTGCTCCTTCATTGCGGTGACGATGATGATCCCGGTGTTCCTGATCATCCGGGCTTACTTCCACGGGCGGGTCGATCCGCTGTCCACGGTGATGTATATGCTCGGCCATGCGGGCTTGATGATCGTCGGCTATGCCGGGATCTACGCGATGCTCGAATACGGGCCCGGCGGCGGGTTGCCCCCCGATGGCGCCGACCGCCACACCACCTGCGTGCCCGGCGGCATGACTGACTTCTACTTTTCCGCGATCACCTTCTCGACCGTCGGCTACGGCGATTGCGTGCCCTACGGCCCGGCCCGCATCTTCGCCATGCTGCAAGGGTTGCTCAGCTACTTCTTCGTCGGGATCACCTTGGGTCTGATGACTTCCGTCGCGCCGACCGAGCGCAAGCCCGACTAGGTCCTTAGGGGATGTCCTCGTAACGTGCGATGCGCCGGGGATCGGCCAATGCCGCCTCCCGCCAACGCGCAACCGCGGGATTGGCCATCAGGCGCTCGGCATAGGGGGCGGTGGTCCCATCCACCAGGTCGTAGGAGATCAGCCGAGAAGCCACGGGAGCAAAAAACGCGTCAGCCGCGGTGAAGCGAGCGCCGGCGAGCCAGGGCCCCCCGGTCTCCCCGATCGCCCAAGCCCAGAGCGCGCCCAGACGGGCCAGGTCTTGATCGAGCCCCTCGGGCCGAGTGCTGAGCGGGCGCCCCGTCCGGTGGAGGTTCATCGGCGCGACCCCGCGGAGCACCGAAAACCCCGAATGCATCTCCGCCACCAAGACCCGGGCGACCGTCCGCCCCCAGGCATCCCGGGGCCAGTGGCCCGCCGCCGGGTGCCGCTCGGCCAAGGTCTCTGCGATGGCCGCGGTGTCCCAGATCCGGCGCAGCGCCCCGCCCTCGCGCCAGGCGAGCTGGGGCACCTGACGGGCGGGCGCATGGGCCGCCTGCATCGCGTCGAATTCAGGGTCGTACATCCGCACCAGCTCTTCCTCGAACTTGACGCCGAAGGCCGCGAGCAACAGCCAACCCCGCATGGACCAACTCGAATATGCCTTGTCGCCGATCGTGAGTGTGTACATGCCCGCCTCCCTTGCTTGGGATTGCAGTTTCAGCGTTCGCGCATGGCAGGGCAAGACGGTTGGTGACCGACATTTTCACATCGACGTTTGGTATGACAGCACATCGGCACTTTCTTGAAAGACCGAATCCAATAGGCTTCTCTGTGCGATACTTAGCCAGTTTACGCCCGCGCGGCGGCCTCTTTGATCGGAGGCGCGGCGTCGCCCACGCCTGAGCGACCTCGACCTTCATGCGCACCGATCCTGCAGACTGCTTCGGCTCGCCTCAGCCGATTAACGAGGGGAGCCAGAGCACGATGCCGGGGAAAGCGATCAGCACGGCGACGGTCGCCGCATCGGCCAGGAAGAAGGGCGCCGCCCCGCGGAAGACGTCCTGCACGGAAATGCCGTGGCGCTCGCCGGCAACCCCTGCCACCACATAGCAGTTGTGCCCGATCGGCGGTGTGATCAGACAGAGTTCGGCCATCTTCACCACGATGATCCCGAACCAGATCGAGACCTCCTCGGCTGTCATGCCGAGCGCAGCGTCCTCGCGTGCCACGTCGAGCCCGCCGTTGAGGGCGATCACCGCGGGAAAGGTGATCGGCAAGGTAAGAATGAGCATGCCGATCGCATCCATGAACATGCCCAAGACAACATAGGCGCCGAGGATCATCAGCAGGGTGAGCATCGGTGATTGTTCGAGCCCAGACACCCAGTCGGCGAAGGCGCCGGGCAGATCAGCGAAGCCCAGATACCGGACATAGATCAGCACGCCCCAGATCATCGCGAAGATCATTGCGGTGAGCTTGGCGCTCTCGATCAGCGCCGAGCCGAGTTGCCCCGCCCGCATGCCGCGCGCGACCGCCATCAGCAGCACGACGAAGGCGCCAAGCGCCCCGGCTTCGGTGGGCGTGCCCCAGCCGCCATAGATGCAATAGATGATGATGAAGACCACGAAGACGATGGGCAGGGCACCCGGCAGGGCTTCGAGGCGCTCGGCGAGCGTGAAGCCGCGCACGGGCGGGCCGAGATCGGGGCGCAGGCGTGCCAGACCGATAACGAGCGCCCCATAGATCAGCGCCGAGACGAGGCCCGGCAGGAAGCCTGCCAACAGCAACTTGCCGACGGAGGTCTCGGTGATGATCGCGTAGATTACAAGGATCGCCGAGGGCGGGATCAGCGAAGCCAGCGTGCCGCCTGCCGCGACAACGCCCGCTGCAAAGCGCCGGTCGTAGTTGAGCTTTAGCATTTCCGGGATCGCGATCCGCGCGAAGACGGCAGAGGTCGCGACCGAAGCCCCGGAAACGGCCGCGAAACCCGCGGTGGCGAAGACGGTGGAGAGCCCGAGCCCGCCCGGCAGCCAGGCGATCCAGCGCTTCGCCGCCTCGAAAAGCGCCCGCGTCAGCCCTGCATAATAGGCGAGATACCCGATCAGGATGAAGGTTGGGATCAGGCCGAGCACATGGGTCGACATCTTCGAATGCGGCACCTGGCCGGCGATCTTCACTGCTGTCTCGAAGCCGCGGAAAAACCCTTGGCGGTCGATGAAGATCCAGGCGAGCCCGACGAAGCCGATCAGCGCCGTGGCAAACGCCACCCGCATGCCGAGAAACACCAGCAAGACGAGAACACCGGTGAGCAGGATCGAGACGTCGATCGGGTCCATCAGCGGCGCTCCTCGGTCTGACCGGCGTCGTCCTGCTCCGCTTCCGCGCCGGCGACGGTCCGCGCCTCTGCTTCGGCCTGCTCGGCCGCGGTCTCGATAAGGGGGACCGCCACCGGCCGCTCGGCCCCGGTGATGAAGGCGCGCCCGAAGGCCCAGGCCTGGATGGTGAAGCGGACCGCCAAGAGGGCCAGCATGGCCGGCACGAGGAGCTTGACCGGCCAGGTCGGGAGATTGATGTCGATGGTCGAGTCGCGGCTCCAGAGCGGCGCCGACCAGTCAAAGCTGCGTTCGAAATGCAGCCAAGATCCCCAGACGAGAACCAGCGTCAGAGCCAGCATCAAGAGAGTGGTCAGAAACTCGAAGAGCCAGAGCGCCCGGCCCTTGAGCAGACCGACGAGGATGTCCATCCGGATATGGCCGCCGACCCGTTGGCACCCTGCAACCCCGAGAAACGCAATGATCGGGACGGCCTGCACCATCCAATCGACGAAGCCCGGGACGGGACCGAGATATTCCGCGAGCCCGCGCAGTTCGGCATCGAGCGCCCATTCCTTGAATTTGCGCCCCAGGATGTTGACCACTGAGATCAGCATCACCCCGAGGATCAGCAGCCCCGACAGCAGCGTCAGCAGCCGCTCGATCGCATAGACGGCCCTATCTGCACGGCTGACCGGGCTCGCATCTTCCAGAACGGTCTGGCTCGACATCGGGCGACGTCCTCAAGGAAAGGGGGCCCCGACGCCGTCGGCGCCCCCGAAGATCAATGGATCAGCAGGAGGTCTCGACGCCGGACGCGGTTACCGCCTTGCCGGTGCTGCGGCAGCTCTCGAGCACTTCCTGCGTCAGATCGAACAACTCCTGACCCGGCAGCCCCTGGGCCTCCATCTGGGCGATCCACTCGGCCCGGATCGGATCGGCAGCCTTCGCGCGGAAAGCGGCGATCTGCTCCTCGGAGACGTCGACCTTCTGGACGCCCTTTTCCGCCAGGATCGATTCCCAGGTGGCGAGCAGTACGCCGTAGTTCTCCAGGTAGTGCGCGATGGCCTCATTGATCGAGCTGTCGAGCGCCTCGCGGTGGGCGTCGGAGAGGCTCTCGTAGGCGTCGATGTTAACCACAACCGGGCAGTTGACGGTGCCCGGATTCAGGTTGGCGGTCCACCAGTTGGCAATGTTGATCGTGCCGAAGGAGAGATGGGCGTGCTGGGCGAAGGCAACCGCGTCGACGACGCCGGATTCCAAAGCGCCATAGGCTTCCGTCGCGGTGACCGAGGTCGGGGTGGCGCCAACGGTGCGGAAGGCGTTTCCGAGTCCGCCGGTGGCGCGAACACGCATCCCGTCGAAATCTTCGAGCGTCGCCGGGGGCTCGCCCACGCCGGCAAGGTTGTATTGCGGCATCGGCGAGGTCATGAGCAGCTTGGCGTTCCACTGCGCCATTTCCTCGGCGGCAGCGGGGTGCTCATAGACCGCCCGGGCCACCGCGACCTCTTTAGTGAGGTCCGAGACGCCGAGAAACGGCAGTTCGAGGACGGTGATCACCCGGTTTTTGTCCGGATGGTAGCCGGCGCAGAATTGCGCCATCTCGAAGGCGCCGATCTCGATCCCGTCGAGGTTTTCGGTGTTCCGCGACAGGCCACCGTAGGAGATGTTGAGCGTGAATTCCCCGTTGGTCTTTTCCGCGAGCAGATCGCCCAGCTTGTGGATGTGCTCGGTAAAGGCGCGGCGCTTTCCCCAGACGGAGACGTTCCATTCGGTGGCAGCGGCCTCGGCGGCGAAGCCCATGACAATGGCTGCCGCGATGGCGGCGCGGGTGGTGCGGTTCATAATCTGGCTCCCTGAGTTGCGTCCGATAGACAGGCGCTCTGCCGGCGCCGTGACCGCAGCCTAGCGGATGGGAGGCGGGGGGCAACGTAATTCCGCCCCCCGCGTCGCAAAACGGGAGCCCTGAGCGTGGACTGCCCCCATCGAGTGGTTCGTTTGAAATTATTGTGCATGACCGGCCTCTGGTCGAGCGGCACGATGGCCTTGGGAGCCGGCGGCTGGTCGCCGAGAGCACTGTGGGGTCGGACGGGGTTGTCAGGCCGACGCCACTGTTGGATCAGGGATCGAAGGGCGAGAAAACGATCCGGGGAATAGTTTTCCCTAGGGGCGGCCTCTCGGACCGAGAAGAAGGTCTCACTGTTCAGAGCTCGTCCCGGAACCGGCCGTTGAACGACACAACGTAACCGTTCTCCCCGGGTGAGCCCGGCTCCATGACATCGCGCAGCGATAGTCGCGCAGCGTAGCGGGGCCGTTGTCGGAACGTATGCGCTCTGGCGGACCTCGCAGGATGAAGAGATCGCTCGGCGCGGCGACGCGCTCCGGTCGACGTGCTGCGCGGTCAGGCGACGCGGTCAGGCGACGCGATTGGGCGGCTCGCGGTCCTCGAAGAAGGCGGTGACGTTCTCTACCACGGTCATCCCCATGGCTTCGCGGGTCTCGGTGGTTGCCGAGCCGAGATGGGGCAGGAGCGCGACATTGGTCATCGTCTTGAGCGCGTCGGTGATGGTCGGCTCGCGCTCGAACACATCGAGCCCCGCGCCGGCGATTTGGCCGGTTCTCAGGGCGTCGACCAGTGCCGCCTCGTCGATAATGTCGCCCCGGGCGGAGTTCACCAGGAACGCAGTGGGCTTCATCATCGCCAACCGCTCGGCATTGATCAGGTGGATGTTGTCGCCGCCGCCGGGGCAGTGGAGCGAGACGACATCGGCGCGCTCCAGCACCGCCTCGACGGTCGGCAGTTGCTCGGCCGGCACGCCGGGGTCGGCGACCAGAAAGGCATCATAGAACACGACGGACATGTCGAGCGCGAAATGGCACCGCTTGGCCATCGCTTTGCCGATGCGGCCCATGCCGATGATACCCAGCGTCTTGCCCTGAGGAGATGAGCCCATCAATTGGGTGGGGCGCCAGCCGGTCCATTCGCCGGCGCGCAGCATCCGTTCGCCCTCGAAGCTGCGTCGCATCACGTTGAGCATCAGGGTCAGCGCGATATCGGCGGTGGCGTCGGTGAGCACACCGGGTGTGTTGGTAACGACGAGCCCCGCCGCCTTGGCCGCCTCGAGGTCGATATGATTGAAGCCCACCCCAAAATTGCCGAGGATCTTGGTGCGTGCGGGGTGCTCGAGCACATCGGCGCCCAGCTTGTCGGTCACCGTCGGCAGCACCGCGTCGTAGAGATTGAGGGCGGCGCGCAGCTCGCCCGGGCTCATCGCTTTGTCCGCCTCGTTGAACTGGGTGTCGAAGCGCTCGGCGAGGACGGATTCGACCGCAGACGGCCATTTGCGCGTGACCAGGACCTTCGGTTTCGCGGTCATAAGATGGCCCTCCCTTCGGGCGTGACTGGTTTTCTCTAGGTGACGCGGGTGCCAGGCTCGGCCCGCCGCGCTTCAGACGGTCTAACGCCGAATGCACGATGATACGCCATAGCGAAATGGGAGCTCGAGGAAAACCCTGTGAGCACGCTGATCTCGAGCGCGGAGAGATTGGTGTGCATCAAGAGTTCGCGGGCCTTCTCCAGGCGCAGGCGGCGGTAGTAGTGGGCGGGCGCCGCGTTGAGATGGGCCTGGAAGAGCCGCTCGAGCCGGCGAAGATTTACCCCCACCGCCCGGGCGATCGCGCTCATCTTCAGGGGGCTCTCGATATTGGCCATCATCAAGTTGACGGCGTCCTGCAGGGGTCCCGGCAAGGTTTCCATCCGCTCCAACGCGCCCGGACGCTGGTGCACGCCGGCATTGCGGATCCGGTCGATCTGGAACTGGTTGCCGACCGAGCGGGACATCGAGGCCCCATGGTCCCGTTCGATCAGGTTAAGCATCATATCGAGGCCGGTGATGCCGCCCGAGCCGGTCCAGCGGTCGCGGTCGATGACATAGAGCCCCGGCGAGCAGTCGAGCTCCGGAAACTCTTCCTCGAAGGCCGGTTGGAATTCCCAGTGCACCGTCGAGCGGTAACCATCAAGCAAGCCCGCCCGGGCCAGAATGAAGGTGCCCGAGGACAGCGAGCCGAGGATTACCCCGTGCCGTGTGGCTTGGGTCAGCAGGGCATGCAGGCGCGGGCGATTGGGCGGGTCGTGATCGAGCCCGGCACAGACGAAAAGAAAATCGGTTTGGGCGAGGTCGTTCGAGATCTCGCTGATCGAGCCATCGACTGCCAGCACCATGCCGTTCGACGCGAGCACCGGTCCGCCGTCTTCGGAGATCAGGCGCCACTCGTAATGCGTCCGCCCGAGCAGCCGGTTGGTGGCACGCAGGGGCTCCAGGGCCGTCACAACGGAGATCAACGAGAACTCGCGCACCAGCAGGAAGGCGATGGAAGTCAGGCGGCGGTCCGCGGCGCGGAGTCTCATCTCAGCTCTCCTCGGACATCTGTCTCGGGCAGACGTCACGACAGCGTCATCTGAACGTCAAAATCCAAGTCTTGTCCACAGATGTCGCGTCTCTGGCGCCAAATACGACAGAAACCCGGAGGATCGTAATCAGAAATGCGGTCGATGCAGGCCGCCAGACACCGCCGCCGCAAGTGTTGCGCGCCGGGAGCAAGGCCGACCTGGCGCGATGACCATAGGCCGACGACCAAAGACCAAAGGGGAACGCCACATGTCGATCGAAGGGCGCTTGCCGCACGCCCGTTCCGCAGCCCGCAGAGGCCGGCGCCGTCGCGCGCCCGGGCTCGCCCAGCCACCCTGGACCCTGATCGAAAGCCCCTACGCGCCAGTTTCGGTCTTTTCCGAGGATCAAGTGGAGGAGATCCACGACACGGCGATGCGGATCCTTGAAGAATTGGGGATCGAACTGATGTCCGCCCGGGCTCGGCGCCTTTTCCGGGCGGCTGGGGCCGAGACGGACGAAGCGACAGGCCTCGTGCGGATCGACCGCGGGCTTCTCCTCGAACTCGTTGCCCGTGCGCCGACGCGCTTCCGCCTCACTCCGCGCAATCCCGAGCGTGCCCTAGAGATTGGCGGGCGCAGCGTGATCGCAACACTGGTAGCGGGTCCTCCGGCCGTGCACGACGCCGTCCGCGGGCGCCGCGCCTCTAACCTTGCCGACTACCGGGAGCTGACCCGCCTGGCTCAGTCGCTGAATGCGATCCATATGCTCGGAAATCAGGTTTCCGCACCGATCGAGCTGCCCCCAGAGAGCCGCCATCTCGACTGTTACCAGGCCAATCTCGAGCTCTGCGACAAGAGCTTCCACGTCACCGCCATCGGGCCGGAGCGGGCCCGCGACGGGGTAGCCATGATGGCACTCGCCAAGGGCATGACGCTGCAGGAGATGGCCGAGAGCCCGGCGGTCTCGACGATCATCTCGGTCAACTCGCCCCGCCGCTTCGACGCCGCCATGGCCGAGGGGCTGATGGAGATGGCCGCGCTCGGCCAGGCCGTGACGGTTACCCCCTTCACGTTGATGGGGGCGATGACGCCTGTCACCTTGCCCGCCGCCATGGCCCAGCAGACGGCGGAGGCGCTTTTCGGGATCGCGCTGGCGCAGTTGGTGCGCCCGGGGGCGCCGGCGATCTACGGCGCCTTTACCTCCAATGTCGATATGCGTTCCGGGGCGCCGGCCTTTGGCACACCGGAGAACGCCAAGGCCAATATCGCAAGCGGCCAGATGGCCCGGCGCTATGGCCTTCCCTATCGCGCGACGCCCTCCAATGCCTCCAACGCGCCCGATGCTCAGGCGGTTTGGGAGACGATGATGTCCCTCTGGGGCTGCGTGATGGGCGGCGCCAACATCCTCTATCACGGGGCCGGCTGGCTCGAGGGCGGCTTATGCGCGTCCTTCGAGAAGGTGGTCCTTGATGCCGAGATGCTCTCCCATCTCTACGCGTTCCTGACGCCCGAAGTGGTCGATACGGAGACGCTTGGGCGGGAGGCTCTGGCCCGGGTCCCGACGGGCGGCCACTTCTTCGGCGATCCGCACACGCTCGCGCGGTATCAAACCGCTTTCTACACGCCGATGCTCTCAGATTGGCGAAATCACGAGACTTGGACGGGCGACGGCGCCAAGACCGCGACCGAGCGGGCGACCGAGACCTGGCAATCGGCGTTGCAGGCCTATGAGCAGCCGGCGCTGGCCGAGGACCGGTCGGAGGCGATCCGTGACTTCGTGGCCCGGCGAAAGTCGGAGATCGCCGCCGGCATCGACCGGCCCGAGTGAGCCCTCAGAGGCTCTGGCGCGTGTGCGGGCGCGGGCTCAGCGCCGCGCCGCGCGGATGGCTTCGGTCAGTTCCATCGGCGCGTCGGTACCGATGCGCAGCCGGCTGCCATCGGCCATCGTGATCTCGACCGCCGAGAGACCCGAGACGTTGTAGAGCCAGCCATGGGGGGTGGCGCGGATGCCCCAGCCATACCACCAGCGGTTCTCCACGGGCTCGGCGGAGACGATCCGGGTGACCGGGCGCTCATAGGACCAGAGCTTGGGGCCGAACCACCAAGAAAGGGTGTCGCCCTCGATGCGCACGGTGAGCGAGGAAAAGGTGCCCCAAATCGCCAAGAGGGCGAAGCTCGGCCACCAGAAAAAGGGCCCGCCCCCGCTTGCCAACAACAAGACCACGATTGCCGCGGCGAAGACGCCTGCGATGGTCCAAGCCCATTGCGTGTGCTCGTAGATGGCTGCCACCGCCGCCTCCCGATCGTCGCTGCCGATGCTACCGTATAACGCGCGGGCGCCCGGGCAAAGCCTGTCCTGGGCCGTGCGGCCCATGAGACTTGCCAGATCGTTAAGCTGCGGGCAGTCTTTTACGACAAAGGCAACATCAGATACGACAGGGACAATCAGGAATGAGCATCACGACCGTCGCCGGCCTCGGTGGAGGACAGGCGTGACACCTTTTGCACGCCCGCGCCGCGCCCCGCCCACCGCCCAAATATGGGGAGGGCCTGCGCGATGAGCCCGGTCCTTCTCCTCCTCGTCAAGCGGGTCGGCATCGGCTTTGTGCTCATTCTCGCGATTTCTGCAATCCTCTTTCTCGGCATCGAGGCCCTGCCGGGCGACTTCGCCGAAACCTATCTGGGCCAGAGCGCGACGCCAGAGACGGTCGCCAATTTGCGCGAATTGCACGGGCTCGATCGGCCTGTGCTGGTGCGCTATGTGGATTGGCTGGCTGGCGTCGTGATCGGCGATTTCGGCAACAGCTTCGCCAATAACCAGCCGGTGGTGGACCAACTCGCCAAGCGTCTGGGGAACACGCTCTTCCTCGCCGCCGTCGCCGCCGTCATCGCCGTGCCGCTGTCTATCTTTCTCGGCATGATCGCGGTGCTTTTCCGCAACAAGGTACCGGACCGGGTGATCAACATCGTGTCGCTCATCGCGATTTCGATGCCGGAATTCTTCGTCGGCTACCTCTTCATCTTCTTTTTCGCGCTGACATTCCAACTGGGTGATGGGCCGCCGATCATCCCCAACTGGAACGACGGTCTCTGGGCCAATGTCGAGCTTGTCGCGCTGCCGGCGCTGACACTGGTCGTCGTCGTCATCGCCCATATGATGCGCATGACCCGGGCCGCGATTCTAAACATCATGGAATCGGCCTATGTCGAGACCGCCGAGTTGAAGGGCCTTTCGAAGTTCCGGATCATCTGGAAGCACGCTGCCCCCAATGCGGTCGCACCGATCATTAACGTCGTCGCGCTCAATCTCGCCTACCTGGTGGTCGGCGTGGTCGTGGTCGAGGTGATCTTCGCCTATCCGGGCATGGGGCAATATTTCGTCGACGCGGTGACGATCCGCGACATGCCGGTCGTGCAGGCCTGCGGGATCGTCTTCGCCGCTGTCTACATCATCCTCAACATGATGGCCGATGTGGGCTCCATTCTCGCCAACCCCAGATTGAGGCACCCGAAATGACCGCTGTCCTCGACGGGCTCGCGGGGGCAGGCGCGGCCCTCCTCGACAGCAGCCTGATCCTCGTACTGGAGCGCCTGGCGCTTGCCGGGATCGACCTCTTGCCCTTCCTCGCGCTCTACCTGGTTCTGGCGCGATGGTCGAAGTTGCCCTGGTCGGCGCGCATCGCCATGCTCGGCTGCGTTTTCTTCATCTTTATCGCGGTGTATGCGGAGGCCATCGCGCCTTATGGCGAGCGCACCGTGTTGGGCAGCCCGTGGGAACCGATCTCGGCCGAGCATTGGCTCGGCACCGACAATCTCGGCCGCGACATGCTTTCTCGGTTGATCTACGGGGCGCAGACCACGATAGCCATCGCGCTCGCCGCTTCGTTGATCTCGTTCTCGATCGGGATGCTGCTGTCCTTCACCGCCGCCGTGATCGGCGGCTGGACCGACCAGATCCTCAGCCGCGTCAACGACATGCTGCTGGCGATCCCGACGCTGATCTTCGCGCTCGTGGTGCTCGCGGCCTTGCCGCAGAACATCTTCATCCTTGTCGCGGTGATGGCGCTGATCGACCAGACCCGGGTGTTCCGACTGGGTCGGGCGGTCGCCGTGGACGTTGTCGTGCAGGACTTCGTTGAGGCGGCGCGCCTGCGCGGCGAGGGCTGGCGCTGGATCATCTTCCGCGAGATCCTGCCGAATGTCTGGACGCCGCTGATCGCGGAATTCGGCCTGCGCTTCGCCTTCGCGGTGCTCTTCCTCTCGACGCTCAGCTTCCTTGGGCTCGGCATCCAGCCTCCCGAGGCCGATTGGGGGGGCATGGTCAAGGACAACAAGGACGGCATCATCTTCCTCGTGCCGGCCGCGCTTTATCCCGGCGCGGCCATCGCGATCCTTGCCGTTTGTGTCAACATGGTGGTCGACTGGATGCTCAACCGCACCGCCAGCCTGAAAGGAGGCCGCGGATGAGCGATCGTCCAAACGAAGCGCCGGTCCTCGATGTGCGCGACCTCAAGATCGGCGCCACGGTGTATCCGCCGGACGAGCCGCCGAAGGATATCGAGATCGTCCATGGCGTCTCGTTCCAGATCAGCAAGGGCAAGGTGCTCGGCCTGATCGGCGAGTCCGGTGCGGGCAAGTCCACAATCGGCCTGGCGGCGCTGGCTTATGGCCGGGGCGGGGTGCGGATCACTGGCGGTGAGGTTTGGCTGCAAGGCGAGAACATCCTGGCGATGTCCAAGGCGAAGGTGCGCAGGATCCGCGGCGCGCGGGTTACCTATGTCGCGCAATCGGCGGCGGCGGCCTTCAATCCGGCCCACCGGCTGGGCGATCAGGTGATCGAGGCGACCCTCAAACACGGGATCATGTCGCGCCGAGCTGCGCGGGAGCGGGCGAGGTGGCTCTTCGAGACCCTCGGCCTGCCGGATCCTGCGACGTTCGGCAGCCGCTTTCCCCACCAGGTCTCCGGCGGCCAGCTGCAACGCGCGATGACGGCGATGGCGCTATGCCCCGAGCCGGATCTCATCGTCTTCGACGAGCCCACCACGGCGCTCGATGTGACGACCCAAATCGACGTGCTCGCCGCGATCAAGCACGCCATTGAGGAGACCAATGTCGGCGCGATCTACATCACTCACGATCTTGCCGTGGTGGCCCAGATTTCCGACGACATCATGGTGCTCCGTCACGGCAACACGGTCGAATACGGCGATGTACAGCAGATGATCGAGGCGCCGCGCGAGACCTATACGCGGGAACTTCTGAATGTCCGCTCGGAGATCAAGCCCCAAGCGGAAGACCAGTCGGACGCACTGCTCAGGCTCGAAGGCATCGACGCCGCCTATGGCGAGGTGAAGGTGCTGCATGATGTGTCGATGCATCTTCCGACCGGACAGACCCTGGCCGTTGTCGGCGAGTCGGGTTCGGGAAAATCGACCACGGCACGGGTGATCACGGGTCTTCTGCCGCCTATTGGCGGGCGGGTGCTGTTCAAGGGCGAAGAGTTGCCCAAGGCGTTGAAGAGCCGGTCAAAAGACCAGCTGCGCAAGATCCAGATGATCTACCAGATGGCTGACACGGCAATGAACCCGCGCCAGACGGTCGAGGAGATCATTGGCCGCCCACTCGGCTTTTATTTCGGGCTCTACGGGCGCGACCGGGACCGTCGGGTGTCAGAACTGCTCGACCAGATCGAGATGGGGGACGGCTTTGCCCGGCGTTATCCGGCCGAGCTCTCCGGCGGGCAGAAACAACGGGTCTGTATCGCCCGGGCGCTGGCCGCGGAGCCCGAGCTCATCCTGTGCGACGAGCCCACCTCGGCGCTCGACCCGCTGGTGGCGGAGGGGATCCTCAAGCTGCTGCAAGAGCTCCAGGAGGAGACGCGGGTCAGCTATCTTTTCATTACCCACGACATCGCCACGGTGCGGGCGATCGCCGACTCGATCGCTGTGATGTACAAGGGCCGGGTGGTGCGCTTCGGGCCCAAATCCGAGGTGCTGTCCCCGCCCTTCGACGATTACACGGATCTGCTGTTGAAGTCCGTTCCGGAGATGGAGATCGGTTGGCTCGAACGGGCGCTTGCCTCGCGCAAGATGGAGGCCGCGGGCAACTGAGGCGCGTGCGGATCTGGGTCAAGGCGGGGCGCCGGATCGGCCGCGCCCCCGCCCGCCCACCCGGCGCGCCCGATCCGGC
>JBHJGY010000029.1:0-12154 GCA_050331335.1 Pikeienuella sp. | reverse complement strand
GAAGTAGGAGCCCCAGCTGACGCCGACCTCCAGTCCGTTAAAGTCCGTGATCGGCGCCGCCGGCGCGGCTGCCGCGCTGCCCGCCGTCAGCGCCAGGCCGGCGATTGCCGAGATCGCAGCTGTGCGCATGTCGCCTCCCGTCCCCATGTGTTCAGGTGACCTTACCTTGGGTTCCCCGTTTGGACCCGTTGAGCACAGCCTGAGGGCGTCAACAAGCGCAATCTAGGAGAATGAGCCAATGGCGGCGCTTTTGTCGACCGCTCCCGTATGGGGCGAAGCCTGACCGAAAAAGTCAGATGACGGCATTATCCGCATCTCGGTCGACCGACTTGGCGGCCATGACGCGACCGCAGCGAATGGCCGGATTTCCAAGGGCGCCGCAGCATTAGAGAAGAGGCAAATACGCTGACCTTGATGTTGCGATTGCTCACTTGTCTGCTGGAGTTGGTCCGCTCCGGGGCTCTAAGTCGGTCGCCGCACCGATCACGAACGGCCGCTATCCGGCGCGGTCACGGGTTCGGATGTCCTGAAGTAGCTGCTGATGTTCAATCTCGGGAGTTGCGCGCATAGTTCTAAACCTGTTCGAGAAGGCCAACTTGTCCATGAACGACACCCCGGTAACCACGTGTTGTCAAACGGCTTTCGGCGCGTGGTAGGCCCGGAGGGACTCGAACCCCCAACCAAACCGTTATGAGCGGTCTGCTCTGACCAATTGAGCTACAGGCCCCTGAGAGAGCGATAGCGCCGCGCCGCGCGCGCGGTCAATGGGGGCGCTTCCCCGGCCGCCTCAGCTGCGCTAGACCACAGCCAGAGAGGGGACCCCGATGAGCGACGATCGACCGAACGGCCTCACCTATGCCGAAACTGGCGTCGACATCGATGCCGGCAATGCGCTCGTCAAGCGAATCGGGCCCGCGGCGGCCGCGACCGCGCGCCCCGGCGTCGTGGATGGGCTGGGCGGCTTTGGCGCGCTTTTCGACCTCAAGGCGGCCGGCTATGCCGACCCCGTTCTCGTTGCCGCCACCGATGGCGTGGGCACGAAGCTCAAGATCGCCATCGAGACCGGGCGCAACGGGGGAGTTGGCATCGATCTCGTGGCGATGTGCGTGAACGACCTCGTCTGCCAGGGCGCAGAGCCGCTCTTCTTCCTCGACTACCTTGCGACCGGCCGGCTCTCGGTCGAGGCCGCGGCGGCGGTCGTTGAGGGCGTGGCTGAGGGCTGCCGGCAGGCGGGTTGCGCGCTGATCGGCGGTGAGACCGCGGAGATGCCGGGGATGTATTCGGACGGGGACTATGATCTCGCCGGCTTCGCGGTCGGCGCGATGGAGCGCGGCGCTGCTCTGCCGGCCGGGGTCGCCGAGGGCGATGTGCTGCTCGGGCTCGCCGCAAGCGGGTTGCATTCAAACGGCTTCTCGCTGGTGCGCCGGGTGGTCGAGATCTCCGGCCTCGGCTATGCAGCGCCCTGCCCCTTCGCGACAGACGAAACGGGCGCCACGCTGGGCGATGCCCTGCTGGAGCCAACGCGCATCTATGTGCCCGCCGCCCTCGCCGCGATCCAAACGGGCGGTCTGCGTGGGCTCGCCCATGTCACCGGCGGCGGCCTGCCAGAGAACGTCCCCCGTGTCCTGCCGGCGGGCCTCGGGGCGGAGGTGGATCTTGGTGCCTGGGTGCTGCCCGACGTGTTTCGTTGGATCGCCGGGACCGGCGGGGTGGCGCAAGCGGAAATGCTGCGGACCTTCAACTGCGGCATCGGCATGGTTGCCGTGGTCGCGCCGGCTGCTGAGGCTGCGGTGGCCGCGGCCTTTGCGCAGACCGGCGAGCGGGTCGTCCGGATCGGGCATGTCGCAGCCGGCCACGGCGTCCAGTTTCGCGGCGCGCTCCTTTGACCCTGCCCGTCGGCATCCTGATCTCAGGACGTGGATCCAACATGTTGGCCCTGGTCGCGGCGATGCGGGCGCCGGGTTTTCCCGCGCACCCGGCCGTCGTGATCTCCAACCGGCCGGACGCACCGGGCCTCGTCGCCGCGGCGGATCTCGGCCTCGCAACAGCGGCGATCGATCACAAGAGCTTCGCCACGCGGACAGAGTTCGACGAAGCCCTAGACGCTGCTCTGCACGAAGCCGGGGCCGCGCTTGTGGCCTGCGCAGGCTTCATGCGAATCCTCGGCCCGGAATTCGCGCGGGCCTGGTCTGGGCGGGCGCTCAACATCCATCCCTCGCTGCTGCCACTCTTCCCAGGGCTCGACACCCACGCCCGGGCGCTTGCCGCCGGCGTCGCGATCCATGGCTGCACGGTGCACGAAATCACCGAAGCCCTCGATTCGGGCCCGATCCTGGGGCAGGCGGCGTTGGCCGTGGCGGCGGGCGACACCGCCGAGACGCTCGCCGACCGGGTGCGCCGCTGCGAGCACGCGCTCTACCCCGCCGTCCTCGCCGCCTACGCCACCGACCCCACGGCACTGCGCCGCGCGCCCATCGGCCTTCTCTGCCCCTGAGCGTCAATTCCGCGCCCGTCTATCTGCGGATCCGCGCTTGCAGAGCCCCCATTGCGGTGCTTCAACCGTGCAATGAGATCACCGGAGACGCCCATGCCCCGCACCCCTGCCCCGCTCATCGGCGCATTCGTCGTCGCCGCGACGATCCTTCTCGCCGCCCCGGCTCTGGCCGCCGACGAGCGCCTGAGCTTCAGCCATTTCATGCCGGTCAACTCTTGGCAGAATGAGACGCTCTTTGCCGACTGGGCCCGCGCGGTCGAGGACGCTGCCGCGGGTTCGGGCGCGGAGCTCGAGATCACGGTCTTCCCGGCGCAGATGCTGGGCCGCGCGGAGCGTGGCTACGACAATGCCCGCGACGGGATCACCGACATCGCCTGGACCGTGCCGGGCTACACGCCCGGCCGTTTCCCGCTCGCCCAGATCATCGAGCTGCCGGGCTTGTTCGACCGCGCCGAGGTGGGCTCCTGCGCCTTCCAGAAGCTCTACGACTCAGGCGCGCTCGATGCCGAGTTTGCAGAGGTCCGCGTGCTCTTCGTGCACACGCACGGGCCTGGGCATCTGCATACGCGCAACCGTGCGGTTACTCGCCTGAGCGACCTGGCAGGTCTGAAGATCCGGCGTCCTTCGCCGGTGATCGGGGAGCTTTTGGCCGAACTCGGCGCAGAGCCCGTCGGCATGCCGGCGCCGCAGATTTATGAAGCGACGAGCCGGGGCACGATCGACGGCTATATGCTCCCCTGGGAGGCGGTGGCCGGGTTCCGGCTCGACGAGGTGAGCGCGCATCACACGGTCTTCGGGTTCTACAGTCTTGCCTTTCTGACCGTGATGAGCGCCGAGCGTTATGCGGGCCTGTCGGCCCCGCTGCAGGCCGCGATCGACGCGCAATCGGGCATGGCTTGGGCGCGAGCGGCCGGGCGGGGTTTCGATGCCGGCGATCGGCGCGGCCTCGAGGTTGCGCGCGCGAGTGGGAACCTTCACGAGATCGCCGGAGAGGAACGGGCGGCTTGGGAAGCGGCCGCGGCCCAGGTGACCGAGAACACGCTCGCCCGGATGGAAGCGTCCGGCCTTCCCGCGCGGGAGACCTATGCGGCGGTTCAGCGATATGTCAGCGCCTGCGAGGCTGAGATAGACGGCTGACCGGACGCGCCCCATGCGCCCCATGCGGCGGATGCGCCGGGTTCACCAGGGCCTGACGGCGCTGCTCGCAGTCGCGGATGCGCTGGCCATGGCAGCGCTGGCCTTGCTTGTCCTGGTGGTCGCCGGGGCAATCCTCGGCCGCTTGGCCTTCGATCTGAGCCGAGGCGGGGTCAATCTGCTGCTGCCCGGCGCCATCGAACTCTCCCGCTATGCGCTGATGCTCTGCGTCCTGGCCGCGCTCCCGCGCGCGGTCGCCACCGGGCTTATTAGGGTCGAGCTGGTGCTCGATGCCCTGCCCGCTCGGATGGCGGCGGCGCTCGGGGCGATCTGGATGATCGTCGCGGCCGGCATCGGAAGTCTGGCCGCCACCAGCCTCGCCGGCACGGCACTCACCCAGGCCGAGCGGGGCGATCTGACCCAGGATCTCGGGATGCCGCTGTGGCCTTTCACCGCCTTCGCCGCCGGAGCGCTCGCGCTTGTCGCCGTCATTGCCCTGGTACGCGCAGCGGGGCTCGATCTGGCGCGCGGACCGGTCGGGCCTGACGAGGAGCGCTGAGCAGATGGCGGCCGAGGAGATCGGCCTTCTGGCCCTTGGCGGGCTGCTCGGTCTGCTCGCGCTGGGTTGTCCCGTGGGTATCGCGCTCATCCTCGCGGGACTTGGTGGTTTCGCGGCGCTGCGCGGGACGGGTCCGGCGCTGTCGGCACTGGAGCGCAGCGTCACCGATGTCGTCACCACCGAGGGCTATGGCGTTATCCCATTGTTCTTGCTGATGGGCGCGCTGATCAGCCGGGCGGGGATCGCGGCGGATCTCTTCGCCGCTGCGCGGCGTGCCCTCGGCGCGCGATCTGGCGGCCTCGCCGTGGCCGGTCTGGGGGCCTCTGCCGTGTTCTCTGCAATGTCGGGCTCGTCGCTCGCCACGGCGTCGACCATGACCCGGGTCGCCTGGCCGGAGATGCGCGCCGCCGGGACCGATCCGCGCTTGGCGGCAGGCGCGCTGGCCGCGGGAGGAACCCTCGGGATCATGATCCCGCCCTCCATCGCCCTGCTCCTCTATGCCCTGATCACACAGCAATCGGTCGGGGAGATGTTCCTGGCCGGGCTGCTGCCCGGGCTGCTCGGCTTTGCGCTCTACGCCGCGACGGCCCTGGCCATGGGGCGGATCTGGTCGGCGGGCGGAGCGGCTGGCGCTGCCCCGAGGGTCGGGCTCGGCCGCGTGATCAGCCCGCTGGCCCTTGTGGTCCTGGTGATGGCCGGGCTCTATGGCGGGGTGTTCACGCCGCAAGAGGCCGGTGGGGCCGGGGCCGCGATCGCGCTCGGGCTGGCACTCCTGCGCGGTGTTGGGCTGACGGGGGTCGGGGCCGCCCTCGCCGAGACTGTGCGGCTGACGGCAACGCTCTTCGTGATCCTCATCGGTGCCGAGGCCTTTTCCTATTTGCTCGCCGTAAGCCGCCTGGCCGACGCGCTCGCCGATTGGGTGAGCGCCGCGGGCCTGGGCAAATGGGAGGTGTTGGCGCTGATCCTCCTTGTCTACCTGCTGCTCGGCTGCGTGCTGGAGAGCCTCGCGATGATCCTGATCACGGTGCCGGTGTTCTACCCGATCGTGGTGGCGCATGGGATCGATCCGGTCTGGTTCGGCGTGCTCTGCGTTCTCGTGGTGGAGACCGGGCTGATCACCCCACCCGTGGGGCTAAACCTCTTCGTCGTGCGCGCGGGCGCGCCGGACATTGGGCAACGCCAAGCGATGCTGGGCACCTTGCCCTTCGTGCTGGCCGACCTCCTTCGCCTGGCCTGCCTGCTCGCGGTGCCGGGGCTGGCCTTGTGGTTGCCGGCACTGCTGGGGCCGTGAGCCCGTCCGAGCTGGGGGCCCTAGCGCAAGCCCTCGACGCGCTCGACCAGCCAGCGCTCGCGCTCGCCGAGCTCGTAGGCACGCAGGAAATCCCGGTTCGCCTCTTCACGCCGCCCCCGCTCCTCGAGAAAGAGCCCGCGGGCGGCCCAAGCGCGGCCCCATTCGGGGTCAAGCGAAACGGCCTTGTCGAAATCCACCTCCGCCTGGCCAGGGCGGCGCGCCGATAACGCCCGCGCCCGATTGAGATAGGCGCCGGCATCGTCGGGTGTCGCCGCGACTACGGTGGAGAAATCGGCCGCTGCGCGCGCGTCCTCACCAAGCAGAAGATACCCCACGCCGCGGTTGAAATGGGCGGCCAAGAGATCGGACTTCAGCCCGATCGCGCGGGTGAGATCGGTAACGGCCGCTGCCGCATTGCCGGCGCGGAGCTGGGCGCCACCACGGCCGAGCCAGAGCAGGGCATCGCCCGGTGCGCGTTCGATCGCCGCGTCGAAATCCGCCATCGCCTCCGTAAAGCTGCCCCGTGCCAGCCGGGACCGGGCCCGGTTTGCATAGGCAGCGACCAGATCCGGATCCGTGGCGATCGCCAGGGTGAAAGCCTGTTCGGCATCGGTTTGTCGTCCCAAAGCCGCTTGCGCCACGCCAAGATTGACCAGGACCCCGGCGCGCTGGTCGGGACGGAGGCGGCTGTCGCGCAATGCGCGCTGGCATAGGGTAAGCGTGTCGGTGGGCGGCAGGTCCGGATCGGCACATCCGGCCAGCACGCCGCCAGCCTGGGCGCTGACCGGCGTCGGGCCCGCCCACAGCGCCACCGCCCCCGCAAAAAGCGCCGAAATCACGGCCAGACCCCGCATCAGATGCCTCCCCAGACCAGTCGAAGCGCCCGCTGAAGACGCGCCGCGCCCGCAGGAAAGATCAGCGGCGCGGCCCCTTCACCCTTGAGCCCAGCCCGCACTTTCGCCAGAGTGCGCTCCGGGTCAAGGCGGAGTGGTCCCATGGAATACGAATACAGGGCGGTCGGTGGGCCGGAACGTGGCAAGCAAAAGAAGGGGCGCAAGACGCTCGCGAGCCGCGTGGCCGCAGCCCTTCAGGATATCATCCGCCGCGAGGCTGCCGAGGGTTGGGAGTATGTCCGCACCGACGTGGTGCCCGTTGAGGACAGACCGAGCCTCTTCTCGGCAAAGCGTGTGGTGCATTGCCCGGTCGTGGTGTTCCGCCGACCGAAGGCGGCCTCGGCCGATGACAGATCCGAGTTAAGCAAAAAGGCGCAACGGCTGTTGGCGGCTGAGGGTATTCTGTCGGCATCCGAGGCGCCTGCCGCAGCCGAGGCGGAACCGGAACTCCGTCGCGGCGTTGCGCATTGGGCGGAACCTGCGACCGGCGGGCAGCTGCCGTCGGCTCCGGCAAAGTCTGCCCAACCGCCGCTGCAAACCACGCCAGAGATGCGGACCGACCGTGTGCGGGCCGACGACCAGGCGGCGCCGATGCCGCTTGGCGCGCCGCTGCCCGCAGCTCCTATGGCGGTCCCTACCCCGGTCGCTGCACCCGTCCCCACGCCCAGCGTTCCTTCGGAGGCGCGCCCCGGCGCGCTGGGCCTCCAGGCGCAGGCTCCCCAGCCGCCAGCGCAGCCATCTCCGGTGACCGCAGCGGGCGACGCAACCTCGATCCGGCCACCTGCTCCGTCGGTCGACGCGCCGCCGCCCCCGGCGGTTTCGGAGACAACGATCCAGCCCGGGCCGTCGCCGACGGCTGCGAACGCGCCGCCAGCCCATCCCGATCTGACGCAGTTGCGCCAGCCTGCCGGGAGCCCGACCGAGGCACCACGTGCGCCGACGTTCCCCCCAACGGCGCCAGTTCCGGCAGCAGCCGCCCAAGCCACTGCAAGCCCGGCCACTCCAAGCCCGGCCACAGCAAGCCCGGCCACTCCAAGCCCGGCAACGCCGACCCCCAGCGCGCCGGCCACCAATGTGACCCCAACGCCTCCGGCGCCGACACTCCCGGCTGCGGCGAGCGCTGCGCCGGCCGCGCCGTCGGGCGCGGGCGCGGGCGCCAGCCCGGAGCCTGTTGCGCCACAGCCGCAGCCCCAAGTTCAGCCCCAAACTCAGCCCGCTGCCGCGGCGCCCGACACGCCCCGGCGACAGCGCGAGTCGATCCGCCCGCCGACCCCCGAGCAGCTTCAGTCTGCGATCCTCGCGACTCATCCGGTTTTTGCGATGGCGCAAACCGTGACGCCCGCGTCTTTCGCTGCGCAGGCCTCCACGCCGGCGTCGGAAGCGCGTCCGACAGCGGCAGCGGACCCGACGCCGCAAGCGCCGCGTGCGCCGTCGGCTCCAGCGCCGGCTGCGAGCACCTCCGACCCCAAGGCCGAGGCACCGAAGCCGGCGACACCGCAAGCCACACCGCCGGTTTCCCCGCCGGTCACCCAGCAACGGCCAACGGCTGAAACGGCACCGGCCACGTCATCCCCGGCCGCCCCGTCGTCTCGCCCGCCCACGCCTGCCGCCGCAGCCGAGGCAAAGCCGGCAACCTCTGCACCTGCGCCTGCATCAACTCAGGCTCTCCCATCCCCCGCGCAACGAACTGGCGGCGTGAGCGGCACGATGATCGGCCAAGCGCCCGTGCCAGTGCCACCACGGAATACCGACGAGACCGTGGTGACAGGCGGGCTGTTTACCCGCTCGCCGGGCTCAGGCAAGCGCCCCGCCTCTTCTTGACGCTGGACCGCTGCCGTGGGAGGCCGCGACTTAGATCGCGGCCTTCAGATTGCCCATCAACTGTCCGAGGAACTTCTCGGCCATCGGGTCGGTGAGCCGTCCGGCGTCGTCGAACTTCCCTCCGGCACCGCCAAGGTTCACCTCTGGATCGAACACGATCCGCATGCCGAATGGCAGCATCGTGAGATAGAGCGCGGATTTCGCGCGCTGCCCACCGGCCATACCCGCGGCAGCAGAAAGAAAAGCGCAGGGCTTGCCCTTGGTCGGCATCGGATTGGGACGACTGACCCAGTCGAACGCGTTTTTGAGCACACCGGGGAAGGCCTTGTTGTATTCGGGGGTCGAAATCACCAGTGCATCCGCCCACAGGATCTCGTCGCACAGCGCCGCCACGGCAGCAGGCTGTCCCCCGGCCTCGAGGTCTTCGTTGAACAGCGGCAGGTTCAGATCCGCCAATCGGAACTCATCGGGGGCAAAGAGCCGAGCGGCCTCGCGCAAGAGCTTGGTGTTGGTGCTCTCGCGGCGAAGCGAGCCCGAGATGCCGAGAAGCTTTGTCATGGTCCCCTCCGTTGCCTTATGACCGCGTTGGAGATACCGCGGCGCACGTCGCACCGCCAGTCACTCTCGACGGGCAGTCACTCTCGACGGGGGCCCTCGCGCAGAGCTAAGGGCTGCGGGAGTATCTGGATCTCAATCCCTTCGCGGTGGCGGCGCGCGTGCTGGCCGTGTTGGAGCCGGCGGTTTTCGAGGGCGGTGGAGGCGATGAGTTGGCCGCCCCAGTCAGCCGGACAAGGGGCGCCCGTTAGACCAGTGGCCTCGATGCTCGGCGACAATGCGGGCGACCCCGCCCCTTGTTACAAGAGCATTGCTTCACCAGCTGCATGGCGCCGACAGCCGGCCGTGCGAGACCGCCAGAGGCCGGGCCCAGAGACGGAAGCGGTAAGGATGCGCTCACCTCACCGCATGATTTCAGCCACCCGAACGGGGGCGGCGACCCGCCCTCGCCCTTTCATTTACCTCCGCCCGCCCGCTTAAATGTGGATCGGGCCGAGGCCGCAGGCGAGGGCTGCCTCGCGCACCGCCTCGGAATAGGTCGGGTGCGCATGGCAGGTCATCGCGAGGTCTTCGGCCGATGCCCCAAACTCCATCGCAACGCAGATCTCGTGGATCAGATCACCCGCGCCGGGACCGATGATATGGGCGCCGAGAATGCGGTCGGTCTGCGCATCGGCCAGGATCTTGACGAACCCGTCGGTGCCGAAATTGGCCTTTGCCCGACCGTTGGCCATGAAGGGGAACTTGCCGGCCTTGTAGGGGCGACCCTCGGCCTTCAGCGCCTGCTCGGTAACCCCCACCTTCGCCACCTCGGGCGCGGTGTAGATCACGTCGGGGATGACGGTATAATTAACATGGCCATGGCGGCCGGCGATTGTGTCAGCGACCGCAACGCCCTCGTCCTCTGCTTTATGTGCGAGCATTGGCCCCGCGATCACATCGCCGATCGCGTAGATGCCCTCAATATTGGTGCGCCAATGGGCATCGGTCTTTACCTTGCCGCGCTCCGTCTCGACCCCGACAGTCTCGAGCCCGAGCCCCGTGGTGTAGGGCCGCCGTCCAACCGCCACGAGCACCACATCAGCCTCGAGCTCGTGCGCCGAGCCATCTGAGCGCGTCTCGTAATGCACGGTTAGCGCGTTGCCCTTATCGACGCGCTGCACCGCATTGCCCAGAAGGAATGTCATGCCCTGCTTGGTCAGAATCTTCTGGAATTGGCGCTGCACCTCGGCGTCCTGCCCGGGGGTGATCTCCTCCAGGAACTCGATCACGGTCACCTCAGAGCCCAGCCGTGCCCAGACGGAGCCCAGCTCAAGCCCGATGACACCCGCACCGATCACGACCAGGCGCTTGGGAACAGAGGCAAGCGCGAGGGCCCCCGTCGAAGTCACCACCCGTTCCTCGTCGATTTCGATCCCGGGCAGGGTCGCCGGCTCCGAGCCGGTTGCGATCACGATGTTCTTGGTCTGATGCACCTCGTCGCCGACCTTGACCCGGCCCTGGCCGACAATCTCGCCCCAGCCTTTGATCCAGTCGATCTTGTTCTTTTTGAAGAGGTACTCGATCCCCGAGGTGTTGGATTTGATGACGTCGTCTTTGTAGGACATCATCTGCGGGATATCGACCTCGACGCCCTCGGCCTTGATCCCCATCTTGGCGAAATTGCCGTGGACTTCGTGCACCAGCTCCGAGGAATGCAGCAACGCTTTCGACGGGATGCAGCCGACATTGAGACAGGTCCCGCCGAGCGCGCCGCGGCCCTCGACACAGGCGGTCTTGAGGCCCCGTTGCGCCGCGCGGATCGCGCAGACATAGCCGCCGGGTCCACCCCCGATGATGATCGCGTCGTAAGTGGCCATATCCGTCTCCTTGATTGTGGTCATCGGCGCGGGCGCTCGACCCCGAGCAAGTCCTCGAGCTCACGCGTCAGCTGGATGAAGTCGAACTGCGCATATCGCGTCGACCAAGTCGGGTTCAGCAACGTGCACATTGCGATCATGTCACCGAAGCGGGCGTCGCTGTCGATGATCTCCGACACCTGTGCGCGCTGGACGAAGGCGTCGACCTGCGCGTCCGGGTAGCCGGCAGCGCGCAACATCCGGGCTGCGGCTTGGGCCTCCTCGACCCAGGCATCGCGGATCAGCGGACCCGCCGCCGGGTCGAGCACGCTGCAGCCGACGAAGACCCGTTGCTCAACCAGCACCCGCTGGAGAAGCGCCGCCACCTCTGCTGCGACCTGCTCGCTCGGCTCCGCCGCGGCCGGTGCGGCGATGGCCAACGCAGCAGCGAGCGCAGCGGATCTCACGGCGCCCCGCCCCCTGCGAGCAAGCCTGCGAGCGGCAGCGTCAGCGTGGCGAGCCAGCCCACAGCCCAGATCGCGCTCCGCAGATAGGGGATGCCGAGCGCATAGGCCGGCACATAGGCGATCCGCGCCACGAGATAGACCACCGCCGCGGCCTCTGTCACGCCGGAAGACGCACCGCCTGCCACGACGACGAGCACCCCGGCGGCGAAGAGCACGAGGTTCTCGATATGGTTCGCGAAGGCCCGCTGGAGCCGCGCGCACCTCACCGAAAGCGGGCGCGGCGGCGCGGTATCGCGCGGGCCCGCCGTATAGCCGACACCCAACTCGAGATTGGCCGGGACTGCGAACAAGACGAGCTGCACACCCGCCAGCAGCACCGCCCAGGCCAGCACCTGAAGTTCGACGCCCATGCCGGATCAGAGGTCCATCAGCAGGCGGCGCGGATCCTCGAGGCTATCCTTCACGCGCACGAGGAAGGTCACCGCCTCTTTGCCGTCGATGATCCGATGGTCGTAGCTGAGCGCCAGATACATCATCGGCCGCGCCACGATCTGGCCACCGACGACCATGGGCCGCTCTTGGATCTTGTGCATGCCGAGGATGCCCGATTGCGGCGGGTTCAGAATAGGGCTCGACATCAGCGAGCCGTAGACGCCGCCGTTGGAAATCGTGAAGGTCCCGCCTTGCATATCGGCCATCGAGAGCTTGCCGTCGCGCGCGCGCAGGCCCAGCTCGCCGATCGTCTTCTCGATCTCCGCGAAGGATAGCGCGTCGGCGTTGCGCACCACTGGTACGACAAGGCCCGTCGGGGTGCCCACTGCGACACCCACATGATAGTAATTCTTATAGACAAGATCGTCGCCGTCGATCTCTGCATTGACCGCCGGGATCTCCTGCAAGGCATGCACGCAAGCCTTCACAAAGAACGACATGAAGCCGAGCTTGATCCCGTGCTTTTTCTGGAACGGCTCTTTGAACTCGTTGCGCAGATCCATGATGCCGGTCATGTCCACCTCGTTATAGGTGGTGAGCATGGCGGCGGTGTTCTGCGCGTCTTTGAGACGGCGCGCGATGGTCTGACGCAGCCGCGTCATGCGCACGC
>JBHJGY010000028.1:0-6708 GCA_050331335.1 Pikeienuella sp. | reverse complement strand
CCCGATCTCCATCGCGCTCTCCAAGGACCAGACCTTCCAGCGCATCGCCGAACCCTTGGGGGTCAATGCGCTGATCAACCCGCGCGCGACCACCGTCTCGGGCATCTTGCGCCATGTCCGCCGGGGCAAGGTGCGCGCGGTGTATTCCATCGGCCGCGGCGAAGGCGAGGTGATCGAGGCGCAGGTCATGGCAACCTCACCCATTGCCGGCAAACGCTTGCGCGATATCAACTTTCCACAAGGCTCGGTGGTCGGTGCCGTGTTGCGGGGCAACGATCTCCACATGCCCAAAGGGGACCTCACCATCCAAGTGGGCGATATCATGGTGATCTTTGCCGTGTTCCAGGCGGTGAAGAAAGTGGAGCAGATGTTCCGCGTCAGCATGGACTTCTTCTGAGCCATGCGCCTCGGCGGCATCCCGGTCTTTGCCTTGATGCTCGCGATCCTGGCGGTTGCGATGACGGGTCCGGCGATCATGGCGGCCATCGAGGGCGACGACCGGCTCGCCCGGAGTTTTTTGTATGCGGCGCTGTTCACCGGGCTGGTTGCCGGGGTGTTGGGGTTTGCGCTTGCAAGCGGACGCGCCACCGGCGGTGCGCGGCCGGAGCTTGCGGTTTTTCTGATCGGGTGGATCACCATCCCCGTCTTCGCTGCGGTCCCACTGATTTTCGTCACCCCGCAGATCGGGATCTATGGCGCGATCTTCGAGATGACGGCGGCCTTCACCACCACCGGGGGGACCGTCTACGGCGATCCGGAGGCGTTGCCGCGTGCGGTGCATCTGTGGCGCGGTCTCGTTGGCTGGCTTGGCGGGCTCTTGGCGCTGACTGCCGCCTATGTGGTCCTGGCGCCGCGCCGACTGGGCGGCTTCGAGATCGAGGCCGCAACTTGGCAGATGACCGAGCGGCGGCAGGCGGCAACGGTCAGCCTTGGGGCGATAACGGCGCCGCTGGAGGTGCGCGTGCGCCGGGCGTTGCGGGTGATTTTACCCATCTATGCGGGGCTCACGGCCGCACTGGGCTTGGCGATGAGCGCGCTGGGCAAGGGCGAACTTGAGAGCCTGGTGCATGCCATGGCGGTGCTCTCGACTTCGGGCATCTCGCCCTTTCGCGAAGGGATGGCGGCCGAGCCCAATATGGGAGCGGAGCTCGTGGTCGCCGTCTTCCTTGTTCTTGCGGCCAGCCGGCGGCTTTATTCGGATGCCGCGGAATTCGGCAGCCGGTCGCGCCTCACGCGGGATCCGGAGATGTGGACCATGGCCGCGCTCATCCTCGCGGTCGGTGGATCGCTCTTTGCGCGGCACTGGATCGGCGCGCTGACCTTGGATTTGGGCGGCGAAGAGATCTCGGCGGTGGAGGCGCTCTGGGGCACCGTCTTCACGGTGATCTCCTTTCTGACGACCACCGGCTTCGTCTCGGGCTTTTGGGAAAGCGCGCGGGATTGGTCGGGCTGGGCCAATCCGGGGCTTATTCTGCTGGCGCTTGCCGCAATCGGCGGCGGCGCGGCGACCACCGCCGGCGGCATCAAGCTGATCCGGGCCTATGCGCTGATGCGCCACGGTGTGCGCGAGGTCGAGCGCATCGCCCAGCCCTACAGCGTGCTCGGCGTCGGCGCCCGGACCCGGAGCCTCTTGCGTCAGGGGCCGGCCATCGTTTGGTCCTTCATCATGCTGTTCATCTTCACGATCTTCCTGTCCGTTTTGGCGCTGACGGCGTTGCGGCTCGACTTCATCGAGGCGGTTGTTGCGGCGATCTCGGCGATCTCCAACACGGGCCCAGCCTTTGCGCTCGTTGCTGAAGAGCCGCAGGGTTTCGCCGCGCTGACGGAGGCACAACGGGCGGTGCTTGCGGTAACCATGATCGTCGGTCGCGTGGAGGTTCTGGCACTTGTGGCGTTGTTCAACCCAGATGTTTGGCCGCGGGCCGGGCGCGTCAGAGAAAGCTCTGGAAAATCGGGTCGGGAGGCGCCACGTTTAGATCGGTGAGGCCGGCGCTCTGCCGGTGCGACCTCAATAATCGGCTGAAAAAACGGTGAATAACTAATGGCCAGCGAAAAACAGCAGAACCTCCAAGACGCGTTCCTCAACCATATCCGCAAGAGTAAAATCCCGGTTACGGTCTTTTTGGTCAATGGTGTCAAATTACAAGGGGTGATCACCTCGTTCGACAATTTCTGTATCCTGTTGCGGCGGGACGGGCAGTCGCAACTGGTCTACAAGCACGCGGTGTCAACGATCATGCCGGCGCAGCCATTCTCCCTTTATGACGGCGACGGGGAGCAATGAGCGCAGCTGCCACGGCGAGCAAAACCGCAATCGGGGCAGGGCGCGCGTGACCCAAGTGCGCGTGCTCCATGCCGATTTAGACGGGGCTGAGGACACAGCGAAGGCGGCGCTGGCCGAGGCGGTCAATCTCACTGCTGCGCTGGATTTCGAGGTGTCGGCCAGCGCGGTTGTCCCGGTGCCGCAGCCCAATCCCGCGACGCTCTTCGGGCCTGGCAAGGTTGCTGAGATCGCCGAGGCGGTAGCTGCGGCGGGCGATGCGGTTGTCGTGGTCAACGGTCAGCTCTCTCCGGTCCAGCAACGCAATCTCGAACGCGCTTGGAAGGCAAAGGTGCTCGATCGCACCGGGCTAATACTCGAGATCTTCGGGGCGCGCGCGCAGACGCGCGAGGGCGTCCTACAGGTCGAGCTTGCGCACCTGACCTATCAGAAATCGCGGCTGGTGCGGTCCTGGACACACTTGGAGCGGCAGCGCGGCGGTGTCGGCTTCATGGGCGGGCCGGGCGAGCGCCAGATCGAATCGGACCGCCGGCAACTGGACGAGAAGATCACCCGCCTGCGCCGCGCTCTTGAAAAGGTCGTGCGCACCCGGGCACTGCATCGGACGAAACGCAAGAAGGTACCGGACCCTGTCGTCGCCCTTGTCGGCTACACCAATGCGGGCAAGTCGACCTTGTTCAACCGCCTGTCTGGCGCGGGCGTGATGGCGGAGGACATGCTGTTCGCCACGCTTGACCCGACAATGCGCCAGATACGTTTGCCCTCGGGCCGCCGGGCGATTTTGTCCGACACGGTTGGGTTCATCTCGGACTTGCCCTTGCAGCTCGTCGCGGCGTTCCGGGCCACGCTCGAGGAAGTCCTGGAGGCGGATCTCGTTGTCCATGTGCGCGACATCTCCGACCCGGCGACGGATCTTCACGCCGCCGAGGTCCGCCGGGTTCTCGACGAACTGGGCCTCGGGGCGCAACGACTCGAGCGGATGATCGAGGCGCACAACAAGATCGACCGCCTCCCGCCCGAGCGCGCCTCAGCGGTCCGCGAAACGGCGAGCCGGGAGCCGCAGATTTGCGCGATCTCGGCTGTCACGGGCGCTGGGCTCGACGGTCTGCTCGCAGAGATCGAGGCACGGCTTTATCCGCGCCGGGTGGTGGTCGACATGCAATTCACACATGCGGAGGGCAGCGCGGTCTCCTGGCTCTATGAGCATGGTGAGGTCTTGCAGCGTGAGGATGCGGCGGAGGCAGTTCGGCTCAGGGTCGAGCTGACCGAGCGCGAGTTGTTCCAGTTCGAGAAAGCGTTCGGCACGCATGGGCCGGTGATCGGTCGGGCACGGCTGGCGGCCCAGTGATCAATAATTAACATAATATCCCTTCTCGATATCGCATAGCGTCACCCGGTGTGCGCCAGCGCCCCCTGCGCGGCCATGATTGGATCGAGTTCCGGGAACCGCGCGCGCCGGCCTTGGGCCTCGAGCCAGAGCGCCAACAGCCGGTCTCGGCACCGCAGGCGGAGCGCCGGCGCAACCACCTTCGCCATCCAGCGCGGCGGAAGCGGTTCGGCAACGGGCAATCCCGCATGGCCGAGACAGCGTGCCATCGTTTCTTCTCGGTCCGCGGCGAGCGCCTCATACTCGATCTGAAGAACCAGAGCATCGAGCCGGGCGCAAACTGCGTCGAGCGCGGCTTCCTCCCGATTGATCTTGCCGATAATCCGGTTGATGCGCGCGAGGCTCAGGCCATCGACCGCAACGTCCAAACTGCTGCGGTGGCCCGTGTCGCCATATTGGCAGATGCCGTCGACGGCCCGGAAGTATAGCCCGGTCTCCGCCGCGAGATAGCGGGACAACGCCTGGTCCAGCCGGTCCGACCGGGAAATGCGGATGACCGCCGTTGGCCCAATGTGTTCACGCAGCCACTCTATAAACCGGGCCTGATGGGCCGGACCGGCCTCAGGCCCACCGCCACCCCACGCCGCGGCCAACTCGCCAAGATAATCCGACATGATTTTGTGGCCGACCCAGCCGTCGGCATCCAAGCCGGGTGCGCTCGCCTCCGCCAAGGCCGGCACGTCGAGCCGCTGCCCTGCCCCGCGCGCGCGCCGCCAGCTCAACAGATGCTCTCCCGGCTGGCCCAGCCCACCGATTGCGCCGAGTTCGGAGCAAAGCAAGGTGCTGCCCGTTCTCTGCGTGGCGAGAATAATCAGATTGGGCACCGCGCATCTCCCCCTAGCATCGTTCTGGGCCTCTGCTCGAAGCCATAAGCCGCGCATGGTTAAGCTGGGGTTAGGAGAAAAAGGGCCGCCGGGCCACTAAGGGGGGGATGAGGGAACGGACCCGGCGACCAAGTCGGAACGAGGGACACTTCACGACGACGGGTCGTTCATCCCGCCGCCGGATACCGCAGGTCGGGGGGACCAGCAGTATGGCAATCACTGTACATGAGTTCGCGGCAGTGTGCAAGTTACTGTATGCTCTCGGCGCTCAGACCGGATGGCTCAGATCTGGGCAGCCCGATGCCAGCAGCCGCGCATGCTCGATCTTGGTGCAGCGATCCATCACAGCGAGCAGCCCTGCCGCCTCGGCCCGCGCGGCGGCAGCGCGATCGATCACGCCGAGTTGCATCCAAACACAGGCGAGGCCCTGGCCCGCGAGCGCCATGATCGCTTCGTCGACCACCGCGCCGGCCGCCTCCGGACGGCGGAAGATATTGACGATCTCCACTTCAGCGCCCCGTTGTGCCAGAGCGTCGAGCGACGGAAGAACGGGTTCGCCGAGGATTATGGACCCGGCATGCTGCGGATTGATTGGATAAATCCGAAAGCCAGCCCCTTGAAGATATCGCGCAACGTCAAATGACGGGCGGTCCTCTTTCGGCGAAAGTCCGACGACAGCGATGGCCCGGGTTCGGCGAAACAGAGCACAAAGCGGATCGTTCACGGGGAGTTCTGTGTTCGACACGTCACAACGCTCCAACACAATTTCGGGGTACTTGTCGCTCCAGCGTTGAAAAGGGCCCGCCGATGTGGTTTGAAACCATCACCGACGGGCCAAGTCGGAACGAGGGACAGTGAGAGAGAGGCCGGCGAAACCGGCCTCGCCTCTTTCAATATGTGGAATAGGTTAGAATATTGTAACCCCACTGGCTGTGGGGCATCGAAAATTTTCCGCCTATGGATCTGACATCGGCATGCCCACGCCCTGCCCCTGCCCCCCCGTCGAGACTGCGTAAAGTGCGACCGCAGCAGCGTTTGAGACGTTGAGCGAAGCGAACGCACCGGCCGCGGGAATTCGAGCGATCTGGTCGCACAGGCTGCGGGTGCGCGCCCGCAGGCCCGGCCCTTCGGCGCCGAGCACCAGACAAGTCGGACGCCCCGCTGCGGCGGCCGCGGCCTCTGGCAGCGGAACGCCCCCTGCCCCGTCGAGCCCGATACGCCAGTAACCCCGCTCGCCGAGCTGTTCGAGCGCATCTCCCAGGTTGCGCACCCGCAGATATGGCTGGCGTTCGAGCGCGCCGGACGCTGCCTTGGCGAGAGCCCCGCTCTCTGGTGCGGAATGGTGCCGGGGCGCGATAACCGCCCGTGCGCCGAACACCTCCGCCGAGCGCAAAATGGCCCCGACATTATGGGGATCGGTCACCCGATCGAGGGCAATGAACCGCGGCGCAGGCCCCGTGGCGATCTCGCACATCGCGTCAAGCCCCCCCCAGTCGAGCGGATCGGCCTCGAGCGCCGCCCCCTGATGCACCGAACCTGGATCGAGCGGCGCGGAAAACCGGCGGGCATCCGCGATCTCAGCCGTGACCCGGCCGCCCTCCAAGACATCGGCAAGGCGGTCGGCGGCGTTCTTCGTGAGGATCAACCGATGCCCCCGCCGCCGCGGATTGGCCAGCGCATCGCGCACCGCATGAAGGCCGAAGAGCCAGACGCGCTCGGCCTGGGCGCGCGGCTTACCGGCGTCACGGTCTCTTCTGGCGGGCTTGTGCATGAGCTCCTCATTTGGTGCGCATCGCGGGCTTGCATCGTTGCGGGCGGGCGCTCGACGGGGAGACCCGACTCTTCCTTGACACCCGGGCGGCGGAGCGTCTAGATCCCGACCCGGTCACCGGAGGGGTGGCAGAGCGGTCAAATGCAGCGGACTGTAAATCCGCCCCGGTAACGGTACGCTGGTTCGAATCCAGCCCCCTCCACCATCCCCCTCCTGACATAACGGGCATGATGGCGGATCGCACCGCGGTTTTGCGGCCCGGGCAGGCTCGATGTCGTGAGGAGTTGCCGGAGGCATATGGGCGGCGCCGGGGTCGCGACCCCTCGCACGCGACCCGCACTGAGCCGATATCGAGACCGCCGCGGCTAAACCGCACCAGGACCGGACTTGTGCGGCCGGGACGATCGGCAGCCGGCGCGCGCTGCTTGTGAGCTGTGCGCGTCTT
>JBHJGY010000027.1:0-16506 GCA_050331335.1 Pikeienuella sp. | reverse complement strand
GGTCCGGCCGGGTGTGGGCGGGTGGGCGGAAACCCGGACGGACCGCCCCGCCTCGAATGATTTGGGCCGCCCCGTCTCCGGAGCGGCCCCGTCACTGTCCCATCATTGTCTTTGTCAGAGACGGCAGATCACATCATGCCGCCCATGCCGCCCATATCGCCCATGCCGGCGCCGGCGCCCGCACCCGCCGACTTGTCCTCGGGTTTGTCGGCGATCATCGCCTCGGTGGTGATCAGAAGGCCGGCGACCGAGGCCGCGTCTTCAAGAGCGGTGCGCACGACCTTGGCCGGGTCGATGATGCCCTTCTCCATCAGATTGCCGTACTCCTCGAGCTGGGCGTCGAAGCCGTAATTGGCATCCGTGCTCTCGAGGACCTTGCCGGCAACCACACCGCCATCGAGGCCGGCGTTCTCGGCGATCTGGCGCAGCGGCTGCTGCAGCGCGCGGCGGACGATGGCGCCGCCGGTGGTCTGGTCGGCGTTCTCGCCTTCCCAATTGGCCAGCGCGCGGGAGGCGTGGATCAGCGCGACGCCACCGCCCGGCACGACGCCTTCTTGAACCGCGGCGCGGGTCGCGTTGAGCGCGTCATCGACACGGTCCTTGCGCTCCTTCACCTCGACTTCGGTCGCGCCGCCGACACGGATGACCGCAACGCCGCCCGCGAGCTTGGCGAGCCGCTCCTGGAGCTTCTCGCGGTCGTAGTCGGAGGTGGTCTCTTCGATCTGCTGACGGATCTGCGCCACGCGCGCTTCGATCTCGCCCTTGTCGCCATGGCCGTCGACGATGGTCGTCTCGTCCTTGGTGATGCGGATCTTCTTGGCGGTGCCGAGCATGTCGGTGGTGACGTTCTCGAGCTTCATGCCGAGGTCTTCCGAGATCACCTGGCCGCCGGTGAGGACAGCGATGTCCTGCAGCATCGCCTTACGGCGGTCACCGAAGCCCGGCGCCTTGACGGCCGCGACTTTGAGGCCGCCGCGCAGCTTGTTGACCACGAGCGTGGCCAGCGCTTCGCCTTCGACGTCTTCCGCAATGATCAGGAGCGGCTTGTTGGACTGAATGACCGACTCGAGCAGCGGCACCATCGGCTGGAGCGAGGACAGCTTCTTCTCGTGCAGGAGGATGTAGCAGTCTTCGAGCTCGGCAATCATCTTGTCCGAGTTGGTGATGAAGTAGGGGCTGAGATAGCCGCGGTCGAACTGCATGCCCTCGACGACCTCGGTCTCGGTCTCAAGGCCCTTGTTCTCCTCGACCGTGATGACGCCCTCGTTGCCGACCTTCTGCATCGCATCGGCGATCTGGCGGCCGATTTCGGCCTCGCCATTCGCCGAGATGGTGCCGACCTGGGCGACCTCGTCCGAGCCCGAGACCTCGCGCGACTGGGTGCGGATGCTCTCGACGGCGACCTTAACGGCTTTGTCGACGCCGCGCTTCAGGTCCATCGGGGTGGCGCCGGCGGCAACCGCTTTCATGCCCTCACGCAGGATCGCATGGGCCAGGATGGTCGCGGTGGTGGTGCCGTCGCCGGCCTGATCATTGGTGCGGCTGGCCACTTCGCGGACCATCTGCGCGCCCATGTTCTCGAACTTGTCCGAAAGCTCGACCTCTTTGGCGACCGACACGCCGTCCTTGGTGATGCGCGGGGCGCCGAAGGACTTGTCGATCACGACATTGCGGCCCTTGGGGCCGAGGGTGACGCGCACCGCATTGGCGAGGGTTTCGACGCCGCGCATCATGCGCTCGCGGGCATCGGTGTGGAATTTGACGTCTTTCGCAGCCATGACTCTCTCCGGTGTTGGGGTTACAGGGGACGCAGGATCAGGCCGCGGCGCCGTCGCTGAGGATGCCGAGGATGTCCGACTCCTTCATGATGAGGAGCTCCTGGCCGTCGATTTTGACCTCGGTGCCGGACCATTTGCCGAACAGGATACGGTCGCCGGCACTGACGGCCATCGGGATCAACTCGCCGCTGTCCTTGCGCGCGCCGGCGCCGACGGCAACGACCTCGCCCTCCTGGGGCTTCTCTTTGGCGCTGTCGGGAATGATGAGACCGCCGGCAGTCTTGTCGTCAGACTCGATGCGCTTGACCAGAACGCGGTCGTGCAACGGGGTGAAGTTCATGGATTGCGCTCCGTTATTCGGTTTGCGATGCGCCAGCGCGCGGGCATCGAGCCCTGCCCCGGCTCTCTTGGCACTCGCCTCAGGTGAGTGCCATCAGCACGCCCCAGGTATGCGGCAGTTTGTGCCATGTCAAGCACGAAACGCTGCGATGCGGCCAGGCCCGGTCGGCAGCGCTCGCCTCGCCCATCGCAGGCTGCTAAGCTCGCGGCAAATTCGTTGGAGCCCGCCCATGTGTCCCATCCCCTGCCTGTCGCGATTGAGCCAATACGTTGCTGGCTTGGCAGTCGCCATCTTGGGCCTCCTGACCCCCCAGGCCGCGGCGCGCTGCGGCGGCACCGACCTCATGGCCGCCCTCGCCCTCGCGGATCCGGCCGCGCATGCGGCGATCCTCGAGCGGGCCGACCGCGTTCCGAACGGTCACGGGATCTTTTGGCAGGTGCGCGTCCCCCAGACCGCGCCTGGGACTGAGGCCGTGCCGGCAAGTTATCTCTACGGGACCTTGCACAGCACCGAGGCCGCCGCCCGTTGGCTCCCCAAGCCCGCCATCGACGCCCTGGGCGGTGCGCGGCTCGTCATGGTCGAGCTGACGGAGGCCGAGCAGGCCCGGCTGAGGGAACGCCTGCGAAACGATCCGGACTTCTCGATCGATCATGACGGGCCAAGGCTCAGCGATCGCCTCTCGGCGGATCAGCTTGCGCGGGCGGCCAGGATCCTCGCCGAACGGGGCCTGCCGCTCGAGCTTGCCGATAAGCTCGAACCCTGGCTCCTGATCTCCGCGATTGCCGTGCCGATGTGCGAGCGCGCTGAACTGGCCATCGGCAAGAAGGTGCTCGACGATGCGATCGCTGCCGAGGCCACAGCCTGGGGCATCCCCATCGCCGGGCTCGAAACATTCGAGCAGACCTTCGCCGCGTTCGACGCCTTGACCGATCGGGAGATGACCGCGCTTCTCGCCGACGGTTTCGCCAACACCGCCCGCGAGGAGGATCTGCGCCGAACGCTGGAGACGCTCTACCAGCAGGGTCAGGTCGCGGCGATAATGGAGTTCAACATCTGGCATACGGGCCAGGTCGGCATGATGGAGGACGCCCGCGCCGGGGCGCAGGCGCTCTCACGCGCCTTGATCGCCACGCGAAACCACAACTGGCTCGGCGCGCTGGTCCCGGAATTGCGCCGCGGCGGGGTCTTTGCGGCGTTCGGCGCGCTGCATCTGCCGGGGCCGGACGGGCTCGTGGAGCTGTTGCGGGCTCGAGGTTTCGAGGTGGTGCGCATCGGCGGCTGACCGCACCCGGGTCGGGCGAAGGGGGCGGCCAGGTGCGCGGAGGTCGGGCGGCCACAGCCACACACAGGGGTCACCCACGGCAGAGGAAGGCAGGCGCGCGGAAGTCGGGCCCGCGGCGGTCAGCCGAGCGCGATCGCGACCGAGCCAACGAGAAGGCTCCCCGCGGCGCCGAGGGTCAATGGCCAGCGCAGAGCCGGCCACCACCCCGGAGCCCCGCCGGCCCGCGTAAGACCGATATCCGCCGCCAGGAGGGCTGCGAAACCAGCGGCCAAGGCAGCCATAGCGGCAGCGGCGGGCAGGGACGCCACCGCCCAGCCATAAAGCGCGGGAAGCACCGAGATCGCCAGCGGTCGCCAGGCGGGACCCGCGCCGAGACCCGCCGCCGCAAAGCCCCAGCGGCAACCGCCCATGAATGCGAGGATCACCACCGCATAGCCGATAAGGGCCGCGGCCAAGTTGTCGGCCCAAGTCGCCGGGGCGAGCCAGAGTGCCAAAGCGAGAGCCGCGAACGGGATCAGCCCGCCCCCCCCAAGCACAGCCGCCGCCCTTGGCACCGCAATGTCGCCCGGCCGCTGTCCTTCAGGCCCCTTCATCGTCGCCATCGCCGCGCCCTCCTGTCGCACCGCCTGCTCTGCGCCTCCTGCCTCCCCCGCCTTGATCGGCCGGTCGGGCAAGCCACCTCGCGGGTTATGACACAGGATATCTCTACTGCACCCCACGCCGCGTCGGATGATAGGTCCGATGGACGGGCGGCCCAGACCGTGTTCTACGACGGTGCCTGCCCCGTCTGCCGCCGCGAGATCGGCTGGTACCGCAAGATGCGCGGCGCCGAAGCCATCAGTTGGCAAGACGTCGCGGATCCCGCCACCCCCATCCCCAGCGGGGTCGACCGCGCGCAACTTCTGCGCCGCTTTACCGTGATCCGCGTGAATGGCGAGGCAGCGCAGGGGGCCGCTGGCTTCAGCGCGCTGTGGCGCGCCCTTCGCCCGACCCGGTTGCTCGGCCGGCTCACCGACCGAGAGCCGTTTCGCAGCATCGGCGAGGTTCTCTACCGCGCGTTCCTTCGGATCCGCAGCCTCTGGCGCTAGCGCTTGCGGCAGCGCGCCCCGTCGGCCATTGTCCCGCGGTCATGCCGTGGGACTGCGTGCGACCTCTGCGTAGGCCCCGAAGCCTGGGAGAGCGTCATGCGCCGTTTGAGCCGCCTCGTTTCGAGCCTCGCCGTGCTCGCCGCCATCACTTGGTGTGTGCTGTGGATTTATGGCCGGGAGGCGCTCGGCGCTTGGCTCGACACCGAGCTCGACCGGCTGCGCGCCGCGGGTCATCAGATCGATCTGGGCCGCACGTCGATCGCCGGTTTTCCATTCGCGTTTGCAACCCATTTCGAGGATGTTACCTTCGTCGATGCCTCTGGCGGGGTACGCACTCAGGTCTCGGAGCTCGTCTCTCGGGTCGACATCTCAGCCCCGCGCGAGTTGGTCACCGAGCTTCCCCCTCGGCTCGAGGTAAGTTTCGATGTGCCGCCGGCACTCGCGGCCGCCTATCCATGGCTCGGCGAGCGGCTCGCACTCGAGATCGTCTCGGACGGGCTCGTCATCATGGCGGCGGCGGATGCGCCGGAGGGGGGCGGCCGGATACGCCTCCGGGCGCGCCATCTGCAAATCAGACCGGCGGGGCAGGCCCAGCCGTCAGGACGCTTTACCCTGGCAGCCCGGGCGATTGAGACGGACCTTTCCGGCGCGCTCGACGGTATCGGCCCGGTCTCTGCCAGCATCTCGACGGAGGCGTTCGAACTGGAGCTGTCGCGCCGTGCCGGCAGGGCCGTCGACGACGCTGACGGCGCTGGCACCGAGGCGGGCATCCAGGCGGGCACCGAGGCGGGCGCTGGCACGGAGACCTGGCAGCTGTCGTTGTCCGATTTGCAGGGCCAGGCCGATCTCGTGAGCGATGGCGGCCCGGCCCTCACCGCGCTCCTGAATGTTGGCGGTGGCAACGCCGAGATCGCGCTCGAGGCCAGCCAACTCGACGCCGCGCTCACCGTCGCGGGTACCGGCGGCGGGGATGGTCGGATCGCCGCCGCGACTGGCCGGGTGACGACCCACCTCAGCCTCGCCCCAACCGAAACCCGAGCCGACACCGATGCTGTGACCGCACGCCTCGCGCTCGAGCCCGCCGACGCGTCCGACCCCCGGCGAGGGCAGCTTGAGATCGCCAGCCTCACGGTCAGAAGCCGCAATCCCGTCGCTCCGAGCGCCGAGATGCAACCGCTCCGCCTTGCCTTGCGGGCCGATGGCCTGCAGCCCGCCCCCGATCTCTGGCGCCGCCTGGACCCAGAGGGCGCGTTGCCCCGTCATCCGGGCGCGTTGGCGATCGAGCTCGACGGCACGGCACGGATCCCGGCAGCCGGGGCTACGGAGGGGGAAACGCCCTCGGACGGCCTGGTCCTGGGGCAGCTTGAGCTGGAACGGCTCGCAGCGGATGCCCTGGGCGCCCGGGCTGAAGCCGAAGGTCTGCTCGCTTTCGACCAGCCGGGGAATCGTCCTGTCGGCGAGATCGCCGTCCGCCTATCGGGCGTTCTAGACCTGCTCACCCGCTTGCGCCGCGCCGGGCTGATCGACGAACGGCAACTCCAAGTCCTTGCCACTGCCGCCGCGGTCTATACCCGAGGCGGCAACGGACCCGATGAGTTGCTCGTAGATCTGGTGTTCGACCAGGCGGGGATCAGGCTGAACCAAGAGCGGGTGGGGTTCGGCCTTTCGCAACCCTGACGACGCGTGGCGGCTGCCTGCGCACCCGAGGTGACACGTCAGCAGTCGTAGCCCTGGCGGCGCGCATTGGCCATGGCTTCCTCCCGCGTCGGAAAGCCCCGCGAAGCCGACCCAACGACCCGGCCGTTGCGCGCATAGCGGCGCCAACGATGGGTGCCTCGCTTGTCGATGTAGAAGTCCCATTTGTCTGTCGGCACCGGACCGCGATGCATGTTCGCCTCGCAATCGGCCCGCGACGCAAAGCCCTCCGAAGCGGCACCGACGAGCGCCCCCGACATGTCGAGCCGCCGCCATCGATAGGCGCCGCGCTTATCCTGAAAGACCTCGAAGCGGTCATCGCCTGTCAAATTGGTCTCCCCCGGTCGTCTGCGGCGGCCCCGTTGCGTGGCAAGCATACACCGAATTTGAGACAAGTGCGCCTTCCGATGACGCTAACGGCAAACCGCAAGCAAACAACCGCAGCGCGGACCCTGGCGCCAGCAGGATCACCCCAGAAGCGCGAGGATGTCGCGATGAAGGACGCCCGGTAGAGCCACGCCGTCGCGCATAATCCGCGCCCGCCGTGCGGCCCGCGCCTCGCCCGGCAGCCGCGCGGAGGGTTGAGCTTGGATCGCGCGGAACAACGCCTCGGCACCGTCCAGGCGCGCCCCCATGCGCTGAGGATCGATCGCGAGGATCAGCTCCCCCGCCACCTCGGTGAGCCCCGGGAGCGGCGCCCGAGCGCCTGCCTCCAAGCTCGTCGCCTCACCGATCAAGGGCCCGGCCAAAAGGTCCACCATGAGCGCCAGCGCAGCCCCCTTGTGGCCACCGAAAGGCAATTGCGCACCGCCGTCGAGGATCGCTGTCGGATCGGTGGTGGGCTGCCCATCCGCGTCGATGCCGGCGGTCTCGGGAACAGGGCGACCGTCGCGGGCATGGACCATGATTTCGCCGCGCGCCATTTCGGCGGTCGCCATGTCGAACGCAACGGGCGCCGCCCCTTCCCGAGGCCAGGCAAACGCCACCGGGTTGGTGCCGAACACGGGCACACACCCCCCTGCGGGTGCGACGTAAGGCGGCGAAGAGGTCATGGCCAGCGCCGCGATCCCGCGCTCAGCCAACCACTCAACTTCCGGCCACAGCGCAGCGTAATGCATGGTGCGCGTGATCGCGAGCAGCGCCACTCCCTGCGCTTGCGCAGCCTCCAGAAGCGCGCCCAGCCCGACCCGATGGGCAAGCGGCGTGAAGCCCCTATCGCCATCGACCCGGAGAACCCCGGGCGCAAGGCTCTCGAGCCGGGGGACGGCGACGGGGTTGGCCTTGCCAGCCCGAACAGCGCGCACATGGCCAGGCAACCTGAACAAGCCGTGCGAGGCACTGCCACCGGCCTCGGCGCGGCTCATATTCTCAGCGATGGCTTGCGCATTCGGTGCATCGAAGCCGTGCGCCCGCAGCACACGCCGCACCAGATCGGGCAGCGCATCGACATCGAGCCGCACCATGTCTGCCTCGGCACCCGGGCTCTCCTGCATGGCTGTCTCCCCTTTCTCCGGGCTCTGAGCGCTTGTGTTGCCCGTGAGCGCGCGTTCCAGCGATTGCCTTCGGCGCCTGGCTTACGTATGAGGACCCTATGCGCTACTCCGTCGCAAGACTTGGCGCCGGTCGCCCTGCCGGAGGGTCCCGCCTCCTTATCGGCCCCTGAGCGTGGCCGAGGGTTGGCGCGCGCGCTCAGGGGAGTTCCGGATCTCTCGACCGGGCGCGCGCCGCGAGACACCCTAGCCACAGAGCATAAGACAGATGACCCACCAGACCGACCCTGCGGCCGCGGCCGCCCCCGATGGCCTGCCACGCGTCAGGATCTTTGACACCACCTTGCGCGACGGCGAGCAGTCGCCCGGCGCATCGATGACGCTCGACGAGAAAACAGAGATCGCCCGCATGCTCGACGGCATGGGGGTCGACATCATCGAAGCGGGCTTTCCGATTGCCTCCGAGGGCGATTTCGAGGCCGTCACCGAAATCGCGAAGCAGACCGAGCGCGCCGTGATTGCCGGCCTCGCCCGCGCCAATCTGCGCGATATCGACCGCTGCTGGGCGGCGGTGCGCCACGCACGTCACCCCCGGATCCATACCTTCATCGGGACCTCACCGCTTCACCGCGAGCACCAGCTCGGCATGACCATGTCCCAAGTGCTCGACAAGATCCGGGAGAGCGTCAGCCATGCACGCAGCCTTTGCGCGGATGTCCAGTGGTCGCCGATGGACGCAACCCGGACCGAACACGCGTATCTCTGCGAGACGGTGCGCGCGGCGATCGCCTGCGGGGCGACGACGATCAACATCCCCGACACCGTCGGTTACACGGCGCCCCGCGAATCGGCCGCACTCATCGAGATGCTGCGGGCCGAGGTGCCTGAGATTGCGGATGTGACAATCTCGACCCACTGCCACAACGACCTTGGCATGGCGACGGCCAACGCGCTGGCCGCCGTCGAGGCCGGCGCGCGCCAGATCGAATGCACGATCAACGGTCTCGGCGAGCGGGCGGGCAACACCGCGCTCGAGGAGGTGGTGATGGCGATCCGCACCCTTTCTTATATAGTGCCGTTCAGCACCGAGATCTACACGACGAAGATCATGCGTGCCTCGCGGCTGGTCGCCCAGGTCTCGGGCTTCCCGGTGCAGTTCAACAAAGCGATCGTCGGCAAAAACGCCTTCGCCCATGAAAGCGGCATCCACCAGGACGGGATGCTGAAACACGCGGGCACCTTCGAGATCATGCGGCCCGAGGATGTCGGCCTGAGCCAGACCTCGCTGGTCATGGGCAAGCATTCCGGCCGCCATGCCTTCAAGACCAAGCTGGCAGATCTCGGGATCGAGCTCGGCGAGAATGCGCTGGCGGATGCCTTCGTGCGGTTCAAGGCGTTGGCCGACCGCAAGAAGGAAGTGTTCGACGACGACATCGTAGCGCTCGTCGACCAGGCGGTGGCCGAAGCCCATGCCGAACGGGTCAAGCTCAAGTTCTTGCGGGCTATCGCCGGCACCGAAGCGCCGAAATCCGCGGATGTGGTCCTGGAGATCGACGGAATCGAGCATCGGTATTCGGCGGCGGGCGACGGCCCGGTCGATGCGGCTTTTGCGGCGGTCTCGGCGCTCGTGCCCCATGAGGCCGAGCTCGAACTCTATCAGATCCAGGCGGTGACCGAGGGGATCGACGCCCAGGCCCATGTGCATGTGCGCCTGCGCGAGCACGGGCGGATTGCTTCTGCCAACGCATCCGACAGCGACACGGTCGTCGCCTCGGCGCGCGCCTATGTGCAGTGCCTCAACAAGCTGATGACCCGCCGGTCGAAATCGGCTCCCGAGGCGGCGGCTGAGTGAGGGCCGCATCGCCAGCGGAGGCGCTCTGCCTTTCCTGCGGGCTTTGCTGCGACGGGTCGCTCTTCTGGGCGGTCCCGGTCGGGGCGGGGGAGACGGTGCCGACGCCGCTCGATGCGGAAGGCCGGCTCCGCCAACCCTGCGCCTGTTTCGATGGGGCCTGCACGATCTATGCCCAGCGCCCTGCGGCCTGCCGCAGCTTCGACTGCCGGGTGCTCCAGACCGTGCAAGCCGGGCGCCGCGATATTGCCTGGGCCGAGGGCGAGATCCGGGCCATGCGGAAGATCCTCGCCGAGCTCGACATCCTCCTCCCCGGTGGCGCCCCCTCGATCTATCGCCGAGCGGCCGAATTCCTCGCCAAACACCAAAACGAAATCGAGACGGCCGCGTTTCAGCGGCGCCACCGCCGTTTACTGGCATGCCTTTCCGACTATGAGGCAGCGCTCGCTCGGTTTCATGTCGCGGCCGGGGGATCGGGCGGCAGCCGCTCCTAAACTTCTGCCCGGTTTCTAAGGCCCCGGTGGCGCCGGTAATCTCCTGAGATCTCGGAACGCGGTCGAGCTACCGGCGCGCCGCCTCCCCCGCCTGACCGCACAGCACGCAGATGGGCCAAGGCCAGACGCGCGCGCCCGTGCGGGCGCGTGCGACCGTTGCGGCAAGGCTGCTAAGCCTTCGCGGCACTGGCGTGACTGGGGTCCGGGTCGGGCCAGCCGGGACGGTCGTTCCGGATTGGATTTGCGCCGCACCCGCCAGGGGCCTATAAGCCCGCCGCAAGGCGCCGCCGCAAGGCACGCTACGATAAGCACACCCCAAGCCGAGGGCCCATCATGTTGAGCGGTTTGTTCAACGTTTTTTCAAACGACATGGCAATCGATCTCGGAACCGCCAACACCCTCGTGTACGTGAAGGGCAAGGGCATCGTTCTGAACGAGCCCTCGGTCGTCGCCTATCAGACGATCAACGGCAAGAAGGTCGTGAAGGCGGTCGGCGAGGACGCGAAGCTGATGCTGGGGCGCACCCCCGGCTCGATCCAGGCGATCCGGCCGATGCGCGACGGCGTGATCGCGGATTTCGACGTCGCCGAGGAGATGATCAAGTACTTCATCAAGAAGGTGAACGGAAACTCGCTCTGGCCGCGCCCCCAGGTGGTGGTCTGCGTGCCCTTCGGCGCGACGGCCGTCGAGGAGCGGGCGATCGAGCAGTCGGTCCTCTCCGCCGGCGCACGCAAGGCCTATCTGATCCCCGAGCCGATCGCAGCAGCCATCGGCGCCGGCCTGCCCATCACCGAGCCCACGGGCTCCATGATCGTCGATATCGGCGGGGGGACGACGGAGGTCGCGGTGCTCTCGCTGTCGGACATCGTCTATGCGAAATCTGTCCGCGTCGGCGGCGACAAGATGGACGAGGCGGTGATCTCCCATATGCGCCGTCAGCACAACCTGCTGATCGGCGAAGCGTCGGCCGAGAAGATCAAGAAGACCATCGGGACCGCGCGCATGCCTGCCGACGGGGTGGGCGAAAGCATCGTGATCCGCGGCCGCGACCTTTTGAACGGCGTTCCGAAAGAGCAGGAGATCACGCAGGCCCAGATCGCCGAGGCGCTGACGGAACCCGTGCAGCAGATCGTCGAATCGGTTATGGTCGCATTGGAGGCAACGCCACCAGATCTTGCGGCCGACATCGTGGATAACGGCGTCATGTTGACAGGTGGGGGCGCGCTTCTCGGCGATCTCGACCTTGCGCTCCGGGAGCAGACGGGGCTTGCGATCTCGGTGGCCGAAGAGCCGCTGCACTGCGTGGCGCTCGGGACCGGACGGGCGCTGGAGCATCTGGACCGGCTGAACCATGTGATGAAGATCAGCGTCTGAGGAGGACGGGGTGCGCGGGACGGGGCGCGGGAGCACAGGCCAGGGGCGCGAGACGTCCGACGGGCTGGCCCGGGCCATATACCGCACGATCTTCGGCGCGGTGATCATCTGCGCGCTTGTTCTCTTCGTGCTGTGGCGGACCGAGAACCCCCGGGTCGAGCGTCTCCGCCACGCGCTGATGGACGCGGTCCTGCCTTCGATGACCTGGGTAACCGAGCCGCTGGCCGTGCTGTCGGATATGGCCGGTGATTACGAAGCTGTGCTCGACGTCTATCAGCAAAATCGCGCCCTTCGCCGCGAGATCCAACGGCTCCATGCCTGGCGGGAGACCGCGCGCCAACTGGAGGAGGAGAACGCGCAACTGCGGGCGCTCAACAACCTCAACCTTGCGCCGCGGACAACCTTCGTCACTGGCGATGTCGTGGCGGACTCGGGTGGGCCGTTTCGGGAAACGGTGCTGGTGAATGTGGGCGGGCGCGACGGCGTGGTTGACGGCTCCGCCGCGGTCGATGGGCTGGGGCTGGTGGGCAGGGTCTCCGGGGTCGGCGAGCGGGCCTCGCGGATCTTGCTGCTGACCGATTTTTCCTCCCGGATCCCCGTGGTGGTCCAACCGCGCGGGACCCGTGCACTTCTGGCCGGCGATGGCAGCACAGCCCCGCGACTGGAGTTCTTTGAGATGACCGAACAGATGAAGCCCGGCGATCTGATCGAGACCTCGGGCGATGGCGGCGTCTTCCCGCCGGATATTCCCGTGGGTCGGGTGATCCTTACCCAGAGCCAGGAATGGCGGGCGGCCCTGCTGTCGGACTACTCCCGGCTCGAATTCGTCCGGCTGCTGCGCTATCGCCCCGACAGCGCGATCGAGCGCCCCGGCGGATTGGTGCTGCCAGAGCGGGCGTCGATCGGCGCGCCGCCGCAGTTCGGGAACTGAGGGCCATGGGGGCCGGTCAAAGCGGGCTGACCTGGGTCGTGCAGATGGGCCTCTTTCTCATCGCAGGTCTCGTGGCGATTGCGCTCGAGACGGCACCTGTCGGGATCGGGCCAACCGCGCTGCCCTCGCCGGATCTGCTGTTCTGCGTGGTCGCCCATTGGGCCCTGCGGGCGCCTGGCGCTGTGCCCGTTCTATTGGTGTTCGCCCTCGGCCTGGCGCGGGATCTCCTCTCAGACCCGCCGCTCGGCCTGGCGGCCCTCGCGCTGGTCTTCGCCGCAGAGTGGCTCAAATCGCGCCGGGGATTGCTGGCACGCCAGCCCTTTTTCGTCGAATGGCTCACTGTGGCCGTTGCGGCGGCGGCGATGATGTCAGCGATCTGGCTCGCGGTGGTGCTGTCACTCGCACAACCCCCCTACCTGTCGCATATGGCGCAACAATTCGCATTCACCGTTCTGGCCTTCCCGTTGATCGGCGGCGTCCTCTCCCTCGGCCTTGGAGTGCGCGAGGGCCGCGGCCGTCAGCGTTCCGCCACGCGCGGCGGCGCCGCCTCGGGAGGCTCGGCATGAACGCGAGCAAAGGGCCGCGCGGGAGGTCCATGCGCTTCCGGTTCGGCAGCCGCGCCGGGCCCAACCACGCCGAGAGCTCGGGGGTGACCCGCCGTGGGCTCGTCCTCCTCGGCGCTCAGCTGATCGTGGCGGGCGGCCTTGCCTGGCGGATGCGCCAGCTCCAGATCGTCGAGGCCGAGCATTACAGGCTTCTCGCCGAGGAGAACCGGATCAATATGCGGTTGATCGCCCCAACCCGCGGGCAGATCTTCGACCGCGCCAACCGTCCGCTCGCGATCAACCAACAGAATTTCCGCGTGGTGATGATCCGCGAGCAAGCGGGGGAGCCGGATGCCGTGCTGGACCGGCTGGGCCGGATCGTTCCGATCTCTGACCGCACACGGCAGCGGGTGCTGGAAGAGATGCAGCAGAAATCGGCTTTCGTGCCGGTGATGGTCGCCGAGCATCTGGCCTGGCCGAGCTTCGCGCAGATCAACGTCAACGCCCCCGCACTGCCCGGGATCCAGCCCGAAGTCGGCCTGTCGCGCCATTACCCGGCGGGCAACGAGACGGCCCATGTCGTCGGCTATGTCGGCCGGGTCACGCAGAAGGAACTGGACCGCGCCGATGACCAGGACCCGGTGCTGCAGATCCCGGAGTTTCAGATCGGCAAGCGCGGCCTGGAGCGGGGCATGGAGCGTGAGCTGCGGGGCCAGGCGGGCACGCGCGACATCGAGGTGAACGCGCTCGGCCGGGTGATCCGGGAGCTACGCCGCAAAGAAGGCCAGCCCGGACCCGATCTCCACCTCACCATCGATCTCGAACTGCAGCGCTATGCCAATTGGCGGCTCGCCGATCAGAGCGCTGCCGCTGCGCTGATGGATTGCGCCACGGGCGATGTGCTGGCGCTGACCTCGACCCCGTCCTTTGAGCCCAACCTCTTCGTGCGCGGCATCTCTTCGCCGTCCTATCGGGCCCTGCTCGACGACCTATACCGACCCCTCCACAATAAATGGGCGTCCGGGATGTATCCACCGGGGTCGACCTTTAAGATGGTGGTCGCCCTGGCCGCACTCGAAGAAGGGGTCGTGTCGCCGGAGGAGACCGTCTTTTGCAACGGCGGCTACGACCTCGGCAATCGGCGCTTCCATTGCTGGCGCCGCGGGGGGCACGGGCATGTGGCGCTGGCCGCTTCGCTCGAACAATCTTGCGACGTCTACTATTACGAAATCGCCAAGCGGGTGGGGATCGAGAAAATCGCCGCGATGTCGAAGCGGCTTGGGCTGGGGGTCGCGCCCGAGTTGCCGCTGCCGGAGATCAAGGGCGGGCTGATCCCCGACAAAGCGTGGAAGGAGCGCAACCGCGACGAGCCCTGGCTGGTCGGCGACACGCTCAACGCCGGTATCGGCCAGGGTTTCGTGCTCGCGACCCCTTTGCAACTCGCGGTGATGACCGCGCGGTTGGCCACCGGCCGGGCGGTGGCGCCCCGGTTGATCCTCGCCCGAGACGGCACGCCGGAACCGCTGCCAACACCGGAGCCGCTGGCGGTTCGTCCCGCTCATTTGGCGCTCGTCAAACGCGGCATGTTCGACGTGATCAACAACCGTCGGGGCACCGCCTGGGCCTCGCGCATCGCTGACCCTGCCAATCGGATGGCGGGCAAGACCGGCACGTCTCAGGTGCGCAACATCACCAAGGCAGAGCGCGCCCAAGGCGTTTTCCGCAACGAGGACTTACCCTGGGAGCGTCGGGATCACGCGCTTTTCGTCGGCTATGCGCCAGAAGACGCGCCGCGCTATGCCGTCTCCGTGATCGTCGAGCATGGCGGCAGCGGTTCGAAAGCCGCAGCGCCAGTGGCGCGCGATATCCTTATGCGCGCGCTGTGGGGCCGCGAGCCGCCGCTCTCCGCCTATCCGCCCGGTCAGCGACCCGAGCGCCCCGTGCCGCCGCCGGAGCCGCGGCCCGGTGATGAGATCGAGACCGACGACCCACCCCGGATCAGGACCTGAACAGGTGAGCCTCTCGGAGCCGAATTCGCGTACCCAGCCACTGAGCATCAGCGCCCGCCTTCTGCGGATGAACTGGGCGCTCGTGCTGCTGGTGACCGCGATCGCCAGCCTCGGCTTCCTCATGCTCTATTCGGTGGCGGGCGGAGATCTCGAGCCTTGGTCGCGCCGGCAGATGATCCGCTTCGGGGCGGGCCTGATCCTGATGACGATCATCGCGCTCATCGATATCAGGTTTTGGCGCTGGGCCTCACCCTTGGCCTATCTCGGCGCGTTGGGGCTCCTCGTGGCGGTGGAGTTCATCGGCGAGACCGGCATGGGCGCGCAGCGCTGGATCCGCATCGGCCCGCTCAATCTTCAGCCCTCGGAACTGATGAAAATCGCCCTCGTGCTGGTGCTGGCCCGCTATTACGACTGGTTGGAGAGGGACCGAACCTCCCGGCCGCTGTGGATGATCCCGCCGCTGTTGCTCATCCTCGTTCCGGCGGTGCTGGTGCTCAAGCAGCCTGATCTAGGCACGGCTCTGTTGATCTGCCTCGGCGGCGCGACGGTGATGTTCCTCGCCGGCGTGTCCTGGTGGTATTTCGGCACGGCCGCAGCGATGGGGGCCGGCGCGATCTATGCGGTGATGGCCTCGCGCGGCACCGACTGGCAGATCCTTAAAGACTACCAGTATCGCCGCATCGAGACCTTCCTCGACCCCTCGAAGGACCAGCTCGGCGCTGGCTACCACATCACCCAGTCCAAGATCGCGATGGGGTCTGGTGGGCTCACCGGACGGGGCTTCATGGAGGGCACCCAAAGCCGGCTCAACTTTCTGCCCGAGAAGCATACCGACTTCATTTTCACCACGCTATCTGAAGAATTTGGCGCGGTCGGCTCGATGTCGCTCCTGGCGCTCTACACGCTGGTGACGCTGTTCGGCTTTGCCTCGATGGCGCAAAACCGTGACCGTTTTGGCGCTCTGGTGACAGGCGGGCTGACCGCGACCTTCTTCTTTTTCTGGGCGGCCAACATGGCGATGGTGATGGGGCTTATTCCGATCGTCGGCGTCCCCTTGCCGCTGGTGAGCTACGGCGGATCGGCGATGCTGGTGCTCCTCATCTCGTTCGGACTGATCCAATCGGCCCATGTCCACCGGCGCTAGGGCCGCTCGTCTCGGCCGGCTCCGCCGCAGATGGCTACGGCGCAGCGGTTGTTTAGGCCGATCCAATGGGAACCGATCCGTCCCCGAAGCCCGGGAACGGCTCGGGATCAGGCCGTGCGGCGGCGGCGGAGAACCGCGATGCCGGCAAGACCCGACATCAGCAGCCAGGCGCTGGCCGGCAGCGGCACCACGCTCAGCCGGTCGGGCAGGACGAACGACTCGGCCTGGTCCCCGGCCTGCGGGGCCAGCGTGGCGCCCTCCGGCAGCGGTGTCGCGAGAAAGAGCTGGAGCGTGTTCAAAACGTCGACCGTCGCAGTGCCACAGCCGGTCTGAGTGCAAAACGCGCCTGCCGCAATATCCAGACCCGCGCTGAGGCTCACGGTATCCCCGTCCTCGACAACAGCCTCGGCATTGAGGATCTCGTCAAAGTCCCCCGCCGAACCGACCACAAAATTATCTTGGCCGAGGTCGCGGCCCGGGACTTGGA
>JBHJGY010000026.1:0-9254 GCA_050331335.1 Pikeienuella sp. | reverse complement strand
AGCCCGCGCTGCCGGCGCTGCCCGAGCTTCCCGAAGGCGCCCAGCAGCTGAACGTCGCCGTCTTCTTCGGCTTCAACAGTGCCGAGCTAGACCCGTCGCATGAGGCGCTGCTGGAGAGCCTCGCCGCTTACATACTCGAGCAGGAGAACAGCTCCTTCGTGATCGCGGGCCATGCGGATGCGGTGGGCTCCCCGGCTTACAACCTGCTCCTCTCCCAACTGCGTGCCAGCGCGATCAAGTCGTATCTCGTCGAGGATTGGGGTATCGCACCGGACCGCCTCGAGGCTGTCGGTTATGGCGAGCAGCGGATGCTGACCGACTTTGCGCCGGACGCCCCTGAGCAGCGCCGCGTCGCCTTCCATATGGTCGAGTGAGCCGTCTTTCGGCTCTCCGCCCTCCCGCTCCCCCAGCCCAAGGAGATCGCCATGGGACGCCTCATCCGCCTTGCGGCGCTCTGCTGCGCCTGCTGCTGCTTTCTTGCCGTCACGGTAACGGAGGTCCGGGCCGAGCGCCGCATCGGGCTCGTCATCGGCAACAACATCTATGACGAGATCCCGGTTCCATTGGAACGGGCGATCAATGATGCCGAAGCGGTGGGGGAGACCCTGTCGCGGATCGGCTTCGACGTTCAGGTGCTCCGCGATGCCGGGCGGCGGCGGATCAACGCGGCGATCGCAGCGGTCGCGCGGCAGGTCGGCCCAGGCGACACGGTGGTGTTCTTCTATGCCGGTCACGGTGTGGAGATCGCCGGGCGCAACTTCCTTCTGCCCTCCGACATCCCGAACCCCCTCGACAGCAATGAGGATCTCGTCGCCGCCGAAGCGATTCCCCTGGCACTCACCATCGAGCGGTTGAAGGCCACGGGCGCCACCACGATCGCCGTGATCGATGCGTGCCGCGACAACCCGCTCAGGCGGCGCGGCACGCGCAGCATCGGCGGCGAGGTCGGGCTCGGCCGCATCGCTCCCCCCGAAGGCAGCTTCGTGATTTTCTCCGCCGGGGCAGGGCAGGAGGCGCTCGACATTCTGGACGACGACGACGCGCATCCGAACTCGGTGTTTACGCGGAACCTTTTGCCGCTTCTGGAGACCCCGGGGCTCGACATCCGCGATCTTGCCTTCGAGGTTCGCCGAAAGGTTGCGGATCTGGCCGCGACCGTCGATTTCAAGCAAACCCCCGCCTACTATGACGAACTGCTTGGCCGTTTCAGCTTCGTGCCCGCCGTCGATGTGGTGAAGCCGGAGCCAGTGGGGCTGCTCGCGGCCGTCGATCCTGAGCCGGAGCCCTTATCCAAGGCAACGGGAGCCCGGGGCGGTGCGCGGGTGCCGCCCGCGCCGGTCGAGCCAGGGTCGGCTGAGGGGGCCGATCGGCGGGCGGGCTCAGATCCGGTGGACGCGACGCTTGACCCGGCGCCTGCGTCTTCCCCGTCCGGGCCTGACGAGGCGCAGCTTGAGGCGCCCGAACTGTCCGAGGACAATGCAGACCCGCAGCTCGCCGCGCGGATGCCGGCCCCCGATCCCGTCCCCGGCGGCGAGCGCCGTGATGCCGCGGCCGCCACTGCGCCTGCTCAGGCAGAAGTTACCGACCCGGAGACGCAACCAGGCGCCGCCCAGGAGGCGAATGCCGACCCGCAGGTCCGGACCGAGGCGGATCTCGACGCGGATGAACGCCGCGCGGTGCAGCGGCGGTTGCAACGTCTCGGCTTCGACCCGGGCGTTGTCGATGGCATCATCGGTCCAAACACCCGCCGGGCGATCCGTGGCTGGCAACGGGCCATGAGCCGTCCCGTGACCGGTCGCCTGACGCCGGAGGAGATTGCGCGCTTGCTCCCCACGTTGGCGGATTTCTCTCGGGCGACGGGGGCGGCTTGGCCCCCCGGTCAGGCTGGCTTCCAGGCTGCTACCGGGCAGGGCGCCGCCCCGGACCCGACCGGCTCAGCGGCCTCCACTGCCCCCTGGCCGCCGCGCCAGGAGACCCGGCCGCCGCGCAGCGAGTTCCGCGATCCGGGCTCGGGCCGTTATGTCGATGCCCAAGGCTGCGCTCGCGAGGCGGATGGCCGGCTGATCTTTTGCCCGTGACGCCGGCGCCGCGTGCCGCCGCGCGTTAGCTTAACGCGCGGCGCTCAGCCACAAAGAGGACCGCGTCGAAGCCGGTGCGGTTGAGCCGCGTGGCGTCGGCCAGGAACGGCACCGGCACGTGCGCTTCCTGCAATGGGCAAAACCCCTGGGCGGCGAAGACATCCGGCAGTTCGTCCAGCGCATGGTGCTCTGCCGGGTCGTCGAATGCATAGCCGAGCGGCCCGAAATGAATGAAACGCCCGCCGGTCCGCAGGACCCTGAGTGCTTCCGGTAAAAGCTTCGACAGCGGGACGAGATCGGTGAAGAAGACCGACAGGACCACATCGACCGCCCCGTCTCGGACCGGCAAGCAGGTGGCATCGGCCACGAGATAGGGCGGGCGGCTCGCGGACAGCGTCCGTTCCGCCCGCAGTCGCCGGCCCTCATCCGCGGCGCGCCGGAAGTTGCCCCGCATCACCCGGTGAAAGTCGAGCGACCCGCGCTCGGTCAGCCGGGCATAGGCGCCGGCCATCGCGGCCGAGAGTTCCACCCCGATCGCGCCCGGGAATTCGCCACCCAGATCGCACAGCAGCCGCCCGGTGCCCGCGCCAAGGACCAGCAGCCGCTCAGGCGCCGTCTCCAGAGCGGGCCAGATCGCCGTGCGGATCGCTGCGAGCTCGGCTTCGGTTTCCGCGGCGCCTGTCCAGTCGCGGGCAAGGGCGCCGAAGAGATCCGCCCCTGGTGCCGAAGCATAGAGGGCCGGTTGCGCCTGGCTGTCGGGCAGACAGCCGGACAGATCCTCCAGGAGGGCGGCATTGACCCGCAGCCCGCCAGCGATCGCGGCGAGGATTGGCGCCCGTCGGCCCGCGCTGGGGGCGCGGTCGGCATAAACCACGGCCCCAGTGCGGTGCGAGGCGGCGAGGTGGTCGAGGATCCGGCGCTCGCCCAGCAGGTAGGTCTCCGGGTCGGCGACGAGGATGGGCAGCCGGCCGGCAAGGCGTGGGATCCGGTGGCCGCAGCCGGGGCAGTGCGCCGGCGGCTCGGGACGGCTATGCGGATGCCAGGGCAGGGGGGTCCGGCAGACAGGGCAGGCCAGAAGTTCGGGTGTCGTCTCGTCGCCCATTGCCCGCCCCTAAGCCGTTGTCCACAAGTCCCCTGAACCTCGATCCCTAGCCTCGCGGGCTGCCATCGCACCAGCCCCATTAGCTTTCGGCGTTGCCTAATCGCATCCGCGAGGCCCATGCTCAGGAGGTGAAGGGGCCGATCGCTGAGGAGGGAAGCCAGATGCGCGCGTTCGAGAAGATCCTTGTCGCAAACCGGGGAGAGATCGCCATCCGTGTCATGCGCGCGGCCAACGAACTCGGCAAGCGCACCGTTGCGATCTATGCGGAGGAGGACAAGCTGGGCCTGCACCGCTTCAAGGCCGATGAGGCCTATCAGGTTGGCGCGGGGCGCGGGCCGGTGGCCGCCTATCTCGACATCGCCGACATCATACGCATTGCGCGGGAGTGCGGCGCGGACGCGCTCCATCCGGGCTATGGGCTTCTCTCGGAGAACCCCGATTTCGTCGAGGCCTGTGCGGCGGCGGGGCTCGCCTTCATCGGGCCGAGCGCCGCGACCATGCGGATGCTCGGCGACAAGGCGAGCGCGCGGCGCGCGGCTGTGGCGGCCGGCGTGCCGGTGATCCCGGCGTCCGAGGTGCTCCCGCCCCCGGATCAGGCGGATATGGCGGCGGTCGCGGCTCGGGCTGCGCAAATCGGTTACCCGCTTATGCTGAAAGCCTCCTGGGGCGGGGGCGGGCGCGGCATGCGTCGGATCGACGGGCCCGAGGACCTCGCCGCCAAGCTCCGCGAGGGCCATTCGGAAGCGCTCCAGGCTTTCGGCAATGGCGAGGGGTATCTCGAGAAGATGGTCGAGCGGGCGCGCCATGTGGAGGTGCAGATCCTCGGCGACCATTATGGCAACATCTACCACCTTCATGAGCGGGACTGCACCGTCCAGCGGCGCAACCAAAAGGTCGTGGAGCGGGCGCCTGCGCCCTATCTATCCGCCGCAAAGCGCGCGGAGATCTGCGAGCTGGCGCTCAAGATCGCGCGACATGCGGGCTACACCTGCGCAGGCACCGTCGAGTTTCTCCAAGATGCGGACACCGGTGCGTTCTATTTCATCGAGGTGAATCCGCGCATCCAGGTCGAGCACACGGTGACCGAGGAGATCACCGGCATCGACATCGTCCGCGCTCAGATCCGCATCAGCGAAGGGGCGAGCTTGGCCGAGGCCACGGGGGTCGCGTCGCAGGCGGCGGTGGAGCTCTCAGGCCATGCCATTCAGTGCCGGGTGACCACCGAAGATCCGCTGAACAACTTCATCCCCGACTACGGCCGCATAACCGCTTATCGCGGTGCCACCGGTTTTGGCATCCGGCTCGACGGCGGCACGGCTTACTCAGGGGCGGTGATCACCCGACATTATGACAGTCTCCTGGAGAAGGTCACCGCCTGGGCGCCGACCCCAGAGGCCGCGGTCGCGCGCATGGATCGGGCGCTGCGCGAGTTCCGGATCAGAGGCGTTGCGACCAATATCGTCTTCGTCGAGAACCTGCTGAAGCATCCCACCTTTCTCGATCAGAGCTATACCACGCGCTTCATCGATACGACGCCGGAGCTCTTCGTCTTCCCCCGCCGACGCGATCGGGCGACCCGACTTCTGCGGTATATCGGCGAGATCAGCGTCAACGGGCACCTAGATGTGGCGGGCCGACCGCGACCGGCCGCCGACGCGCGCCCACCCGAGCCGCCCGTCCGCCGGGTCGAGACCCCGCCGCCCGGCCCGCGCCAGCTGTTGCTCGATAAGGGTGCAAAGGCGGTCGCGGATTGGATGCTGGCAGAGCGGCGGCTGCTGCTCACCGACACCACCATGCGCGACGGGCATCAGTCGCTACTCGCCACGCGGATGCGTGCGCGCGACATGATCCGCGTGGCCGACCGCTACGCGACCAACCTACCCGGGCTCTTTTCGGTCGAGTGCTGGGGCGGCGCCACCTTCGACGTCGCCTACCGTTTCTTGCAGGAGTGTCCCTGGCAGCGGCTGCGCGAGCTGCGGGCGGCGATGCCGAACCTGCTGACACAGATGCTGCTGCGCGCCTCGAACGCGGTCGGCTACACGAACTATGCGGACAACGTGGTCGAAGCCTTCATCGACCGGGCCGTGGCCTCCGGGGTCGATGTCTTCCGGATCTTTGACCCGCTCAATTGGGTCGAGAACATGCGTCTCTCGATGGACCGTGTGATTGCCCAGGGTGCGATTTGCGAGGCGGCGATCTGCTACACCGGGGATATCGACGACCCGGACCGGGCGAAGTACCCGCTGTCGTATTATGTTGCGCTGGCCAAGGAGTTGGAGGCGGCCGGAGCGCACATCCTGTGCATCAAGGATATGCGCGGGCTGGTAAAACCCAGGGCAGCCGGGCGGCTGGTGACGGCGCTGAAGGAGGCCGTGGCGCTGCCCGTTCATTTCCACACCCACGACACCTCCGGCGTTTCAGCGGCCTCGCTGCTCGCGGCGGCAGACGCGGGCGTCGATGCGGCGGACTGCGCGATGGACGCCTTTTCGGGGCTCACCTCCCAGCCGGCGCTTGGCTCCATCGTCGAGGCGCTCAGGCATTCCGACCGCGAAACGGGGCTCGACCCGGATGCCATTCGCGAGATCTCGCGCTATTGGGAGGGCGTGCGCCGGCTCTACGCCCCCTTTGAGTCAGAGATGCGGGCGGGCACCTCGGACGTCTATCTGCATGAGATGCCGGGCGGGCAGGTGACCAATCTGCGTGCCCAGGCCCGATCCATGGGGCTCGAGGACCGTTGGCATGAGATCGCCCACACCTATGCTGAGGTTAATCGGGCCTTCGGCGACGTGGTCAAGGTCACCCCGATCGCCAAGACGGTGGGAGATATGGCGCTGGCCCTCGTTGCGGCGGGTCAGACAGTCGCGCAGATGACCGACCCCGAGACCGAGATCGCCTTTCCGGAAAGTGTCGTGACCTTTTTCAAGGGCGAGGTCGGTCAGCCCCATGGCGGCTTTCCAGAGGCGCTGCAGGCCAAGGTGCTGCGTGGTGCCGAGCCGATCACCGCCCGCCCCGGCAGCCTGATGGCACCGGTCGATCTCGAAGCTCGGCGGAGGGAGGCCTCGGAGGCCATGGAGGGCCACACCGTCGATGACGAAGACCTCGCCTCCTACCTGCTCTATCCGAAGGTCTACTTGGATTACATGGGCCGGCGGCGCCGCTTCGGCCCGGTGCGGGTGCTGCCGACACCGACCTTCTTCTACGGCATGCAGCCCGGCCATGAGATTGCCGTCGATCTGCGCCCTGGCGTGACGCTGGTGATCCGCCTCCAGGCGATCTCGGAACCGGACGAGAAGGGCGAGGTGAAGCTCTTCTTCGAGCTTAACGGTCAGCCGCGGATGGTTCGGATCGAGGATGCGCGCTTTGCCGGGGCTGCACAGAAGTCCGAAAAGGCAGATCCGACAAACCCGACCCATGTGGCGGCGCCGATGCCGGGGATTGTCGGCCGCGTGGCGGTGACGCCCGGCCAGCGGGTGCAGGCGGGCGACCTGCTGCTGACGCTAGAGGCGATGAAGATGGAAACCGGCATCGCCGCGGAGCGCGCGGGCGTGGTCGAGCGGGTCGTCGCGGCCGCCGGCACCCAGGTCGATGCGAAGGACCTGTTGCTCACGCTCGCTGCCTGAGCTGGCGACGACGGGCGCTCAGACCACCATGCAGTCCAGCGCCCCGACCCCGGCAATGCGGGCCGCCATCAGATCGCCGCGGGCCACCGAGCCCACCCCTGCGGGGGTGCCGGTTAGGATGACATCGCCCGCGGCAAGCGCGAAAAGCCCCGAGAGCGCGACGATGATCTCGGGCACGGTCCAGATCATCTGCGAGAGATCGCCCGATTGGCGCAGCGTCCCGCCGACGCTCAACTCGATCGCTCCCGCGGCCGGGTGGCCGATGCGCTCGGCGGGTTGCAGTGGCGCGGAGGGGGCCGACCGCTCGAAGGCCTTTGCCGCTTCCCAGGGACGGCGCATCTGCTTGGCGGCGGATTGCAGGTCGCGCCGGGTCATGTCCAGGCAGACCGCATAGCCGTAAACCCGTGACAGCGCGTCTTCCTTGCGGATGTCGACCCCACCCGAACTCAGCGCAACCAACAGCTCCACCTCATGATGCACCTCTTGGGTTTGCGGCGGATAGGGAAAGCTGTCGCCGACATAGAGGTTGTCCGGGTTCTTCTGGAAAAAAAAGGGGGGCTCGCGGTCCGGATCGCCGCCCATCTCTCGCGTGTGCTCCGCGTAGTTTCGGCCGACACAATAGACGCGGCGGATCGGGAAGCGCGCGTCGGTGTCGGCGATGGGCAGCGCTGGCTGCGGTTGCGGCGGAAAAATATAGCGCATGCTTTCCCTCGGGTTCAGGCGTCGGCCCCAAGCCGGCGAGCCTAACAGTGCCGTCCTGCGCGGGGTTTGGCCAGGGCCCGGGCCGTTCGGCGGTCGTTGCCGGGGCGCGCCGATAAACCCAACGGGCTTGGCGACGAATTAACGGGGACCGGGCAAGGTGTGGCGGCGTGCCAGCTGATTCGGAGATCGCCATGTCCGCTCCTGCAAAAACCGAGGGCGTTCACCCTCTCGCGCCGGACCATTTGCCCGGCTTCCTGCCTGGCCCAGACGGGTCGGACCCATTGTTCACCGGCGTCGCGATCGGCGTGATCGCGCTCGTCCTGTCGCTCGGCAGCTTGTATTTCCGCTTGCATGCGCTTCCGGAGCATATGGCCCACCGGGCGAACAGCACCCAGCTCCAGCTCGTTGCGATCCTCACTCTGGTGGCGCTGTTCACCCACAACAATCTCTTTTGGGTCGCGGCCCTCGTGCTCGCCGTGGTGCAGCTGCCAGACTTCACCGGCCCCCTCGGCCGCATCGCTGCTGCGCTGGAGCGCGGACCTGCCCAAGCAGACGCGGCGGAGCTCCCGGCCCGAACCGCTCAGAACCCGGAGGGCTGACCGGTGTTCGAATTTCTCGTCTGTTCGATGGTGACGATCCTACCGGATTATCTCGTCCGTCGTTATGCCCAAGGCAAGCGCTGGGGCGCCGAGATCACCGTGTTCTCCATGTGGTACGAACTGCGCTGGGGCATCACCGCGTGCATTTTGCTCACGGTCTCGCTCATCACCGTAATCTTCTATTATCACCCGGCGACCTCGAACGTCTCCTCCTTCTTCCGAACCGTCACCATCTTGCCCGAGGCCGGTGGGCGGGTCGCCGAGGTTCTCGTCGAGAACTACGACGAGGTTACCGCTGGGGACCTCCTCTTCCGGCTCGACGATGCCGGTCAGAGGGCGGCCGTCGAGGAGGCGCGGACCCGGATCGCCGAGATCGACGCGCAGATGGCGGTTACGCAATCCGACCTGGCCGCCGCGGAGGGTAATCTCGTTCAGGCAGAGGGTTCCTATCGCCAGGCGCTGGACGAGTTCGAGACGAAATCCCAGCTCAGCACATCTTCCGGCACGGCCGTGGTGAGCGAGCGCGAACTCGAACGCCTCGAAATCGCTGTCGACAGTCGCAAGGGCGCGCTCGATGCGGCCAGCGCCGCCCGAGACGCGACCCGGGCCCGGCTGGAGACCCTTTTACCCGCCCAGAAGGCCAGCGCCGAGGCCGCGCTCGCAGCGGCAGAGGTCGAACTGCGCAAGACCGAGATCCGTGCGGGGATCGACGGCGAGGTCACGCAATTCGTCCTCGCGGTCGGCGACTATGTGAGCCCGGTTTTGCGCCCGGCCGGGATCATCGTGCCCAATGGCGGGGTCACTTCGGGTCATGTGCGGATCCAGGCGGGTTTCGGCCAGATCTCGGCGCAGGTGGTCAAGCCCGGCGTGATGGCCGAGGTGGTCTGCGTCTCCAAGCCGTTCACGGTCGTGCCCATGGTGATTGTCGATGTTCAGGACGTGATCGCGGCAGGGCAGATCCGTCCGACCGATCAGCTGGTCGAGATCGAGGACAGGGCGCGACCGGGGACCGTCACGGTAAACATGGAGCCCCTTTACGAGGGCCAAATGGAAGACATCCCGCCCGGCAGCAAATGCATCGCCAATGCCTATACAAGCTTTCACGACCGGCTCGCAGAGGCAGAATTGAGCCTTGGGCAATTCCTCTTTTACC
>JBHJGY010000025.1:0-11944 GCA_050331335.1 Pikeienuella sp. | reverse complement strand
CCCCTCGAGCACCCGGGGGCTTTCCTCCGTGGCGAGGCCGAGGTCCTCCGATCCGTCTCTGAGGCCGGCGAGGGTTGTGTCGAAGAGCGCGCTCGCGGCTGTCAGCATCTCCAGGTGACGCGACGGCTCGACCCCCAGGCGGGTGTAGAATGTGGCCCGGGCCATCCGCTGGCTGAGCATGCGCTGTCGGCCGGCCAGATTGATGGCCCTGCGGGCTTCGGCTGCGGTCGGCGCTGCTTGCGCGGGGGCGCCGGCCAAGAGCGCGCCAGCGGCAGCGGCGCAGCCGAGAAAACTTCTCCGGGTAAAATTGATCTGCTTGGTCACGTGGTTCTCCGGTTTCGCAGATGGCGGACAGAGGGACGCGCGGTCGGGTCGGTCACCGGCCAAGCGCCCCAGCGACGCGAGATCCTACCTTGTTCAAGCAGCGCGGACAGCCATGGTTTGTTTCTCGTGATAAAAAATCGCGCAAAGGTGGATTTGCAGCTGAGGGAAGCGTCCAGCAGACGGGGCAGGTAGCCGAGCTGACTATTTTTTGAGCGACATTGCAGACATGCGCGCCCGTCGCCCTGGACCCTCCCCGTGGATCATTGCGTCCTTGCCCTGATCGCGGAGGAAGCTTAGTATGTTATAACATACGGACCCCATGCTGGCCGCCAGGCGATCGCCTGGCGGTTTTTTTTTGCCGGGGTGCTCGATGGCGCGCTCAGTCGCGCGGGATAACCCGCAAGCCCAGCTCGCGGAGCTGTTCGGTCTGGGGCTCCGAGGGGGCCCCCATCATCAGATCTTCGGCCCGCTGGTTCATCGGGAACATGATGACCTCGCGGATGTTCTCGGCGCCCGCCAGCAGCATGACGATCCGGTCGATCCCCGGTGCGATCCCGCCATGGGGCGGGGCGCCATAGGTGAAGGCGTTGATCATGCCGCCGAAATTCCGGTCGACGAAGGCCCGGTCGTGGCCGACGATCTCAAAGGCCTTGTACATGATCTCCGGCTTGTGGTTCCGGATCGCGCCCGAAGAGAGCTCCACCCCGTTGCAGACGATGTCGTACTGATAGCCGGTGATCGCGAGCGGGTCCTGGCTCTCCAGGGCGTCCAGGCCGCCTTGCGGCATCGAGAAGGGGTTGTGGGAGAAGTCGAGTGCGCCGGTCTCCTCGTCCTTCTCATACATCGGGAAGTCGACGATCCAGGCGAGCTCGAAGCGCTCGGTGTCGGTGAGGCCGAGCTCCAACCCGATGACATTGCGCGCGCGCCCCGCGACATCGACAAAGTCCGACGGCTTGCCGCCGAGGAAGAACGCAGCGTCCCCCGCCCCGAGCCCGAGCTGGGCGCGGATCGCCTCCGCCCGCTCCGGCCCGATGTTCTTGGCGATGGGGCCGGCCCCGGTCACCGTGCCGCCTTCGTCGCGCCAGAAGATGTAGCCCATGCCCGGCAGGCCCTCCTTCTGGGCCCAGGAGTTCATCCGGTCGCAGAAGGCGCGGCCGACCGCCTCGCCGGAGGGGCCTTTGGGCGCGGGAATGGCGCGGACCTCGGTGCCCTCCATCTCCAGGATCTTGGCGAAGATCTTGAAGCCCGAGCCGGCGAAATGCTCCGAGACGATCTGCATTTCGATCGGGTTGCGCAGATCCGGCTTGTCGGAGCCGTATTTGAGCATCGACTCCGCATAAGGGATGCGCGGGAAGGTCCCGGTCACCGGCTTGCCCGCGCCGAACTCCTCGAACACCCCGCGCATCACCGGCTCGATCGCTTGGAAGACGTCTTCTTGGGTGACGAAGCTCATCTCGATGTCGAGCTGGTAGAACTCGCCGGGCGACCGGTCGGCGCGGGGGTCCTCGTCGCGGAAACACGGCGCGATCTGGAAATAGCGGTCGAAGCCCGCCACCATGATCAGCTGCTTGAACTGCTGGGGTGCTTGCGGCAGGGCGTAGAATTTGCCCGGATGCAGGCGCGAGGGCACCAGGAAGTCGCGCGCGCCCTCAGGGGAGGAGGCCGTCAGGATCGGCGTCTGGTACTCCATGAAGCCCTGGTCGGTCATCCGGCGGCGCAGCGAGGAAATCACTTGGGCGCGGAGCACGATGTTGCGGTGCAGATGCTCGCGGCGCAGATCGAGGAAGCGGTAGCGCAGGCGCGTCTCCTCCGGGTAGTCGAGCTCGCCGAAGACTGGCAGGGGCAGCTCCTCGGCGGCCGAGAGCACCTCGAGTTCGCGCACGAAGACCTCGATCTCCCCCGTAGGGATTTTGGCATTCACCAGATCCTCGGCGCGCGCCTTTACCACCCCGTCGATCCGGATCACCCATTCGGCGCGGACCTTCTCCACCTCGGCGAAAGCAGGGCTGTCTGGATCGGCAAGGACCTGGGTGATGCCGTAATGGTCGCGCAGATCGATGAACAGCACGCCTCCGTGGTCGCGCACCCGGTGGACCCAGCCCGAGAGCCGGACTTGCTGCCCCACATGGGCCTTGGTCAGTTCCGCACAGGTGTGGCTTCTGTAGGCGTGCATGGCATCCCTCCTCAGGCCGGCCCCTCTTGGCCCGGCCGGCTTTCGCGCGGCCCGCACTGGATGTCAACTCGCCTGCTGCGGGCGCGCATTGCGCTGCACCGTGGCGAGCCGCGGCGCAGCGAGCGAAAGGACCCACGAGGGGCGGTCCGGGCGGTCCGGTCGGGGCGCAAGAGCCGGGCCGCCGCCCCGGCAAAGACCTCGCCGCCGCGCTGGCATTCGGACGGATCATCTCAGAACCGGCCGCGGGACGCATCGCCGCCGGTAATTTTCTCGGGAACTCGAAAATCATCAAAAATTCATCGTCTCCGACGCCAACAGATCCGAAACCCGGCCAGGTGCCGCCGAACGCGGACCGGTCACGGCACAGCGCCTGGCCATTTGTGCCGGTGTGACAGGAGCGCGTTCTGCAAAAGAAAATGGCGTCGAACAGACCGCAGATGCGACCCATGATCCGATCTCTCCGGGACATGCCGCAGACGCGCTCCGACAAAACAGCATCAAGTGACCGCGCGCAGGGCACGCGTCTGGCGCGGGTTCGGCGGCCAGCCGCCGTCATCCGGGCGCGGCAATGTCAGGGAAGATCGATGACGCCGAGCACCCGTCCGGTCAGCGCGGTGGCCGCAGCCGCCAAGGCGATCAGGAAGGGCAGGGTCAGCCGCATGATTTGTCGCAACCTGCCGACCGGAGGCACTGCGGGCCGCGCGCGCTTGCCATCGATGCGCATCAAGACAGACTGGCCGGTCGGGTCATCGAGAACCTTGAAATCGACGACGACGCGGCGCCGGCGGCCGTCCCGGTCCGGCACGGCCACGACTGGGTGCAAGCCGCCGCCTTCGGCATGCTCGACCCCGATGACCTCGCCCGAGACATAGTGGGCGGTCAGGCGCTCGACGAGCATCGCGCCCAGACGCACAAGGCAAATCAGACCGAAAAGCGCCGCCACCGCGAGCAGCCCTGCGCCAAGCAAGCCGGTTTGCAGGCCCTGCTCGACGACGAGCGCCTCGGCCCAAGCAATGGTCGATTGGTCATCCGTCGGGTCCGGTGCGGGGATAAAGGGGGACGACGGCTCCTCGTCGAACATGCGCGCGCCCCCGGATTACGCGATCGCCGGGATGATCACGATCTCCACCCGACGGTTCTGCTGACGGCCGGCGTCGCTATCATTCGTCGCGATCGGCTGGGTTTCGCCGAGCCCGAAGGACGCAATCCGACCGGGATAGATCCCCTGGGAGCGCAAGAAATCGGCCACCGCAAGCGCCCGGTCCTCGGAGAGCCGCTGGTTGTACTCGACCGAGCCGCGGCTGTCGGTATGGCCGATCAGGTCGATAAAGCTCTCGGGGTATTCCTGCAGCACTTGAGAAATCTGGCCGAGCGGGCCGACAAAGTCGCCACGGATGCGCGCGCTGTCGGTGTCGAAGGTCACGTTACCCGGCAAAATCACGACGAGCCTGTCGCCCCGGTTCATCACGATTGCCCCGGTGCCGCGCAGCGTTGTCTGCATGATGGCTTCCTGCCGCGCGAGATAGGCGTCGACTTCGCCCGCCGAAAGCAGCCCGACGCCCGCGCCGGACAAGGCGCTCGCCCGATCGTCCACCAGGCCAAGAGTGCCGCCTGGCACATCGACCGCTGCAGGACGCGTCGGCTCGCAACCGCCGAGCGCGAGGCTCACGGCGGCGCCGGTGAAGATCGCAATCATCCTGAACATCGAGGTCTCCCCACAAATCGAATCCCCGGAGCGCGCAACTCCGTCGCGGTCGGGATCTTCCCCTGAGCAGAGGCCCCGATCAAGCCCGCTGCGCGCTGCACCGGTCCGTGCCCGAGCGATCTCTGCTGCGCCGCCCATCCGTGCGATTGCGTGAAAGAATCCCACGTTCTACAACGGCCATCATGCATCTGATTACAGATACCGACAGGCTTGCGACGGTCTGCGCCGCCTATGGCGGGGCTCCATACGTCACGATCGACACGGAGTTCCTCCGCGAGCGGACCTATTTCGCGCAGCTATGCCTGGTGCAAATGGCGCGGCCCGAGGGCGCCGGCGGCGACGGTTTGCCGGATGCGGTGATGGTCGATCCGTTGGCGCAGGGGCTCGACCTCGCGCCGCTCTTCGAGCTAATGGCCGCGCCCGTGGTGAAGGTCTTTCACGCAGGTCGGCAGGATATCGAAATCTTCTTCCACCTAAGCGGGGCGATCCCGGCGCCCGTTTTCGACACGCAGATCGCGGCCATGGTCTGCGGCTATGGCGAGCAGGTTGGCTACGAGACCCTGGTGCGGCGGATCCTCAAGGCCGAGCTCGACAAGAGTTCGCGCTTTACCGATTGGTCCAACCGGCCGCTCAGCGACAAGCAGCTCACCTATGCGCTCGCCGATGTGACCCATCTGCGCGGCATCTACGAAGCCCTGGCGGCGCGCCTCGAAAGCTCGGGCCGGGCGGCTTGGGTGCGTGAGGAGCTCGCGGTGCTCACCAGCACTGCCACCTACAGGGTCGACCCAGACGAGGTGTGGCGCAAGGTCAAGGCCCGCTCCACGAGCCCACGCTTTCTCGCCGTGGTGCGGAGCTTGGCACGGTGGCGGGAGCTGACGGCTCAAGCGCGTGACGTGCCCCGCAGCCGCATTCTCAAGGACGACGCTCTTGTTGAGGTTGCCTCGGCGCGTCCCAGGACGCCCGAGGAACTCGGCAAGTTGCGGCTTCTCCAGCGCGAGGGGCGCAAAGCAGAGACCGCGGCGGAAATCTTGGCGGCGGTGGCGGAGGGGCTGGCCTGTCCTGAGGAGCGGCTGCCGCAGATCGATCCGCCGGCCCGGCGAAAAGAGGGCTCGGCCGCCGTGGCCGATCTGCTCAAGGTTCTGCTCAAGGCCCGGGCGGACGAGCTGGGGATCGCATCGAAGCTGCTCGCCTCGGCGGCCGAGTTGGATGCGCTGGCCGGAGAAGAGGATCCGGACCTGCCGGTCTTGCGCGGCTGGCGCTTCGAGAGCTTCGGACGCGATGCGCTCAAGCTGCGCGATGGCAAGCTGGCCTTGGCCGTCGGACGGCTGGGGATCGAGTTGGTCGAGCGCTGAGCGCTTAGGTCGCGGGCCGCGCCTGGCGTCAGAACAACATCTGCACCCCGCCGACATTGGCATGCACCCGGACCCCGCGCACCTGCTGCGCTGTGGCAACCGAGATCTCCACATCGGCCCGCACCGACCGTGCCTTTGGCGTTCCCGGCGGCAATGCGACGCCGCGCGGCGGGGTGTCGACGACGAAATCGTAATCGAGCATGCCGTCCGCTCCAGGGGCGCCATCTCGGCGGGCCACCAATCGAGGTTTGGAAAAGCCCAGCCCAGGCGCCGTTCCAAAGGCGGCGAGGACGAGGCCGGCGCGGCTTCGCCCGATCTCGAGACGCTGCACCGCTTGGACGTTGACGCTCTCGACGGCCGCCGGGTCCGGCGCGACTGCCTCGGGCGTCGGGTCGTCATCCCCGAAGAGGCCGCAGCCGGCCAGCCCGCCTGCCACAACCGCTCCCGCCGCCGCTCGAGAAATTCGCCGCCAGAACCCCGCCTGCTTCATCACGATCACACGCCTCCCACCGATCCGCCGTCTCGATACCAATCTTCACACGGGAAGGAAGGGGAAATCCGACGCGAGCTCTCTGAGGCTCAGATGTCGGACTGGCAGCCCTGCGGCATCAAGGGCCCTGGCTGGACGTCGACCGCTCCCGAGTTTAACTCTCGGATAGGAGGCAGGCTATGGCACAACAGGACTTCGACGAGCTTGTGGAGGAATTTGCGCTCTTCGACGATTGGGAGGAGCGCTACCGGTATGTGATCGATCTCGGTAAGGCGATGGACCCCCTACCAGAGGCAGAGCGGAGCGACGCGCATAAGGTCGAGGGCTGCGCGAGCCAAGTTTGGATCGTGCCGGAGATCGCCGGGGAGGGGCCGCAGGCGCGGCTCGACTTCCGCGGCGACAGTGACGCGATGATCGTCCGGGGTCTGATCGCGGTGCTGAAGCGCCTCTTTTCCGGGCGCTCTTTGACCGAGGCCGCCGAAATCGATGCGCCAAGCGAACTCGCCCGGCTGGGCCTGCATGAAGCGCTGAGCGCCCAACGGTCGAACGGGCTTAAGGCGATGGTGGCCCGGCTGCAGGGCCTGGCGCGGGGCCGTGCTCCCGCCTGAGCCAAGGTCGGCCACTGGTTTAACCGGGATGGGATTCGCTCTAACCTCGGCGCCTGCGAATCATGAAAGGACGAGCTGATGACGAACGCCTTGAGCGAGCTTTTGGCGGAGCGCGACTGGTTGCTGCTCGACGGGGCGACCGGGACCAACTTATTCGACATGGGGCTCCAGTCGGGCGATGCGCCTGAGCTGTGGAACGTCGACGCCCCGGAGAAAATCCGCGCGCTGCATGACGGCTTCCTCCAGGCGGGCTCGGACGTCATTCTGACCAACTCATTCGGCGGCTCGCGGTATCGGCTGAAGCTGCACGACGCCCAGGACCGGGTGCGCGAGCTCAACGCGGCCGCAGCTCGGATCGCCCGAGCCTGCGTCGATGCGGCGCCGCGCAAGGCGATCGTCGCTGGCTCGGTCGGACCGACCGGGGAGATCCTTGAGCCGGTGGGATCGCTGTCGATGTCGGATGCGGTGGCGGCCTTCAAAGAGCAAATCGAGGGCCTCATGGAAGGCGGCGCCGATGTGATTTGGGCGGAGACGATTAGCTCCGAGGAAGAGCTGCGCGCTGTGCACCAGGCGGCGACCGAGCTGGATGCGCCGTTCTGCGCCACGCTCTCCTTCGACACCGCTGGGCGCACAATGATGGGCGTGACGTCCGAGGGCTATGCCGGGCTCGCCCAGGGCCTTACTCCCCAGCCGATCGCCATCGGAGCCAATTGCGGCACCGGCGCCCCGGATCTGTTGCGCACGGTGCTGGGGATCAGCGGCGCCGATCCCGACCGTATCGTCATCGCCAAAGCCAATGCCGGCATCCCCAAATATTCCGATGGCAAAATCCTCTACGACGGTACGCCAGAGCTTATGGCCGACTATGTCCGCCTTGCGCGCGATGCCGGGGCGCGTCTGATCGGTGGCTGTTGCGGCACCAAGCCCGAGCATCTGCGGGCGATGCGGGCGGCGCTCGAGGCGCACAGGCCGGGCGAGCGTCCGAGCCTGGAGGAGATCGTCGAGAAGGTGGGGGCGTTCAGCTCGGCCAGCGACGGCACCGGCGATCAGGCGTCCGCGCCGGGTTGTGGCCGTAAGCGTCGGCGCCGGCGGGAGTGAGCTCAGCGCAAGTGTGCCGATCGGCAACCGAGGCAGCAGGATGGCGTTCACCTTCGGGTCTTCGGCAGTGCGGATCACAACGCCGACCGCGGCGGACTTATTCTCCGATCTCGTGGGTAGGCTGTCGCGGGGCGAGGGGTTTGCGGTCGCCACCCTGAACCTCGATCATCTGGTGAAGCTTAGGCGGTCCGAGCGCTATCGACGGGCCTATGCGGCGCAGACCCATGTGGTCGCGGATGGCAACCCGTCGGTGTGGCTTGCAAGGCTCGCGGGGGAGCGTGTGGACCTCGTGCCAGGGGCGGATCTCATGACGCCGCTGCTAGCGCTTGCGGCCGAGCGGGGCGTGCCGGTTGCCTTCTGCGGCGCGACCGAAGAGACGCTGGCGCGGAGCCAGGCCGCCCTGGAAGCCGCGCATGGCGGCCTGCGGGTCGTTTCGCGGCTGGCGCCTTCCTTCCCCTTCGACCCAGATGGGCCCGAAGCGGATGCCGTTATCGCAAAGCTCGGGTCGAGCGGAGCGCGGCTCTGTCTTCTCGCCCTCGGCGCGCCGCGACAGGAGATCCTCGCGGCGCGGGCGCACGCCGCCTTGCCCCATATTGGGTTTGTCTCAATCGGGGCGGGGCTCGACTTCGCCGCTGGCACGCAACGGCGCGCGCCCGTCCTGTTTCGCCGGATGGCGCTCGAATGGCTTTGGCGTGCGCTGCAAGATCCCAGACGCCTCGGGCCGCGCTATCTGGCCTGCGCATTGATCCTGCCGAGTTTGACCCTGGCCGCGGTGCGCCATCGCTTGGGCCGAGGGTCAGCGCCGGCAGCGGGGTAGTCCGCGGCGCCTGACGCCTCTGGTTCAGGCCGTGGTGCGGCGCCAACCCGCTGAGAGCGCGGTCGGGTCGCGCCCGGCCAAGAGCTCGGCCATCCGACGGGCCCGCCACAGCCGCGTCCGGACGAGGACGACGAAAGTGCCCGCTTTCACCGGAAGGCCGCGAAGCCGCTCTGCGCTGGCGATGCGCCGGATCTCGGCCAGGGGTGACAGCGGCATCGCCACGGTCTTGAGCGCCCATCTGAGCCGCCCGAACTTTCGGGTCCGCGCGCGGACATAGTCATGTCCGACCTGGCGGTCGAGCTTGCGGCGCACCTCGGCGAAGCTGGCCCGCGCCGGCGTGGCAATCCGCATCTCGCGCGCATAGACGATTTGTTTGCCGAGCGCCGTGGCCCGTTGTCCCCAATCGAGATCCTCGGCGATGTCGAGCCCACCGAACGGCCCGACCTCGGCGAAGACCTGCGCCCGGACGGCCATGTTACAGGTCGCGCAATAGCCGTCGCGCTCGATGAAGAGCTGTTGTCGATAAGCGAAGACCTCCTCGAAGCCTTCAATCGCGGTCGGCTGTGTTGGATCGGCAAAGGCGATGCGGACCGCGCCCCCGAGGATATCGACCGATGGATCCGCGGCGAACCGGTCGAGCAGGCGGGCCACCCAGTCCGGGTCTGCCGTGCAATCGGCGTCGAGGAAGGCGATCACCGGGGCCCGCGCGGCCCGCGCGCCGGTGCTGCGGGCAGGGCCGGGCCCACGGCTCGGCTCACGCATAAGGCGCACGAAGGGGAAGCGGGCACAGACCGCGTCCGGGAGCTGCTGGGAGCCGTTGTCGACCACGAGCACTTCGATTGATCGCTTGGAGATTTGCGCCGCCAGGGATGCGAGTCCAAGGGCGAGGCCGTCCGGTTGGTTGTAGTGCGGGATCACGATGGAGACCGCGGGGGAGACCGCGGGGGAGGCTGCGGGCGCTGCGCCGTTCTCCGCCATGCTGGGCCCTCCCCAAACACCACCGTCGCCAAGCGGTATAGGCGCAGCTCCCGCGACGGACAAGGCCGGCTGCGGCATCGACGCCTTAGTCGGGAGTTTCATCGGCGGTCGGTTTGGCGCGTCGGAGTGCCGCAACTATATCAAGGGGCTCGTGCGTGGACGGGCATTCTGTCCGTCAAACTGAATTCCTCTGGGGCGAGGCAGGCATGGCCGAAGACGATGACATCATCCTATCCGAGCTGGACGACGACGAACTTGTCCAGCAGATGCATGACGACCTCTATGACGGTCTCAAGGAGGAGATCGAGGAGTCGGTCAAGATCCTGCTCGAACGCGGCTGGATGCCCTACGACATCCTGACGAAGGCGCTCGTGGAGGGTATGCGGATCGTCGGGATCGATTTTCGGGATGGGATCCTGTTCGTACCCGAGGTGCTGTTGGCGGCGAATTCGATGAAGGCCGGCATGGCGATCCTCAAGCCGCTGCTTGCGGAGACCGGGGCGCCCAAGCTCGGCTCGATGGTGATCGGGACCGTCAAGGGCGACATCCACGACATCGGCAAGAACCTCGTCGCCATGATGATGGAGGGGGCCGGGTTCGAGGTCTATGACATCGGGATCAACAACCCGGTGGAGAACTACCTCGAGGCGCTCGAGCAGCACCAGCCAGACATCCTCGGCATGTCGGCCCTGCTCACCACGACGATGCCCTACATGAAGGTCGTGATCGACACGTTGAAAGAAAAGGGCATCCGCGAAGACTATATCGTACTGGTCGGCGGTGCTCCGCTTAACGAAGAGTTCGGCAAGGCCATCGGCGCAGATGCTTATTGCAGGGACGCGGCTGTGGCGGTGGAGACAGCGAAAGAGTTCGTCACCCGCAAGCATAATCAGATGGCCCCGAGCGCCTAGGCTCAGCTTCTCCGGAAGGGCCGGCGTTGGGGAGGCCGCGCAGGGGGCGGGGCGCCACCGGGGCGTGCTGCGCGGGGCCAACTCTCCGAGCCCCTGGTGAGGAGACGCGCGCCGCATGACCGATCGTCGCCGCCCGAACCCGCGCCGGACCCGCGCGATCGCCGCTGCCATGGCGGCCCCGGTCGCCCCGGCCGATCTTGATGCGCGGCTCACGGAGACCGGGCTGGAGATTGCTCCAGGGGCGCCGGCCGAGGTTTCGCACAAGCGTCTCCTTCTTATCGCCTGTGGGGCGCTTGCCCGGGAAGTCCTCGCGCTGATCGAGGCCAATGGGTGGCAGAACCTGATGGCGCTCGCCTGTTTGCCGGCCAAGCTCCACAACCGCCCCGACGCGATCCCCGGCGCGGTCCGCGCGCGCATTCAACGCGCCCGCGCCGAGGGTTACGGCCGCATCTTCGTGCTCTATGCCGATTGCGGCACCGGGGGCGGGCTCGACCGGGTCTGCGCCGAGGAGGGCGTCGAGCGTATCCCCGGGCCCCACTGTTACGCCTTCTTCTCGGGCACCGAGGCCTTCGCGGCCCGTGCGGAGGCCGGCGAGATCACCGCCTTCTACCTCACCGATTTCCTGGCGCGCCAGTTCGACGCCCTCGTCTGGCGCGGCATGGGGCTCGACCGCCACCCCGAGCTTCTGGCCATGATGTTCGGCAATTACGAGCGGCTGGTCTATCTCGCGCAGACCGACGATCCGGCCCTCGATGCGCGCGCGCGGGAGGCCGCCGTCAAGCTTGGCCTGAGCTATGAGCGGCGGTTCACCGGCTATGGCGAGCTGGCGCAGGCGTTGGAGGCGGCGGCCGGCAGCGCTTGAGCCGGGGGGCGGGCTGTGGGATCCTCGGGCCATCGTTGAAGCGATTGGAGCCGGCGCCGATGGACATCCCCAAACCCGATTTCCTGCCCGAGACCCCCGATGAGCTCGACGGCCATGGCGACCTGACCGCGGCGGAGATCGACCTCGTCCGGAGTTGCCTCGCCGGCGCGGAGTGCCGCCGCGGGTCCAAGAGGCCGGAGCCCGACGACAGGCGCGACGAGATCACCGTGCGGGCGGCGCTCATCCGCTTCCTCGCCCGCGGCGGCAACGCGGCCTATCAGGTCGATCCCCGCGGCGTGCAGCTTTCGGGCGCGCGGGTCCGGGACGACCTCGATCTCCAGGCCTGCCGCGATCTTCGCCCGCTGATCCTCGAAGACTGTCACCTGACCGACGCGCCGCTGATGCGCGATGCCGTCGGCCAGACCGTCGCGTTTCAGCGCTGCCATCTGCCGGGGCTCAAGGCCGACCGCCTTAAGCTCACGGGCGCCCTCCTTCTGCGCAACAGCGAAGTGACCGGCGCGCTGCGGGTTGCCGGCGCGCAGATCGGCGGCGGTCTCGACTGCGACGGCGCAAAGCTCTCTGGGCCCGATGGCTTGGGGTACGTCCTCGTCGCCGATGGGGCACGG